>NZ_JABUZF010000203.1:0-1479 GCF_014897885.1 Halomonas sp. 3D7M
CTATCACCTCAACTTCTTTATGATATTCAAACGGAAGCCTTTTTACATCTATCATTTCAAAATTCAGGGTAGGTGAAATCATACTTAGGAAATAATCTGATGATGTAGAATTCAGCAAACAAAGAATAGTAGTTAAATTGTCTTCACCGAAGACACAACTACCTCCCGTACCAAACAAAAACCCCGAACCGTTTAGCCTTGCACTAAACTTATAGCTTGTTAGTGCCGAATATGTCACATTAGGGATACAATAATAGTTCCTACTTTTAAGCCTTACATTCATCCCTTGTGTAAGAGTGCTTGTGAACTCTTTAAGTTCAAACCCATCATTTTCCCAGTTAACAACTATATCATTAAAACCATACCATTTTCTGTAACCACCTCCTTTGCTGTATGGAAACCATTTCTTTTTTGACTCAGCAAGATTCTTAGGCCCTTTACAATTTAGCCCAATTTTTTTAAACTCAACCTCATACCAAAATCTCAAAAAACGATCATTATCTGAAGTAGCCATTCCTTGGCGGAAAAGAACATTATCTTCAAGCGAAGATTTTTCACTAAAGTTTGATATAACACCCTTACTAGCCCAATAAGCCACCGGACTCCCCGGAATCTTCTTGAAATCATCCGGTTTGGCGTCATAGAGCCAGCCGCAGTCGCGGTTCTGAATGGCTTCCAGCAGCGCGCACTTCTTCTCAGCCTCGGATTTACCCTCCACCAGTCGCAGATAGGCTCCCTTATAATCCGGCTTGGCGATTTTCTCCATCACAAAGGCGGTGGCGGAGACGACTTCCCCGCTGATGCTGTCGAATGCCCTGCCGCCAAGGTGGGCCATGGTGATAATGGTGGTGTTATCCAGCAGCCATTCACGCAGCTTTTCGTAGCTGGAAAGAAACATCCATGATTGCATATTGATCTGGGCGTTGTAGCCAAGTGGTACTAGCAGGCTAAACGCATGCTCCATAAAAATCGCGAACAGATCTGACTTGCTGTTGGGGTACGCCTTCTTGGCGTAGTCCTTTAACGCCTTGTTCATGCCCTTACTGCCCATATATGGCGGGTTGGCCACCACAGCGTCATACCGCTGCGCCAGTGCCCAAGCTTGCTGCACCATTGACACTAACCGCTGGGCGGCGGCTTTTTGCATAATATCGCCGCTATTGCTTAGCTCGGTCAGCTCTTCCAGCAGTGCTTTGAGCGGCGCTTCCCATTCATTGGGCACCTCAATCAGCGAGCCGAAGGTTTTGGCATCCTGAAAGCGCTCGATTAAGTCGGCAATTAGCTTGTAAGTGGCATCGTTACTGGAAAGGTCTTGCTGTTCGCTGTCAAACAGGCCTTGGGATTGACCCTGGTGCCAGTCGCCGGTCAGGTTTAAATCCCGCCATAGGGTGTTGGCATCCAGGTGTTGGCTGCTTTGCATGGCGAGGACGTTCAGGCGCACGTTGCGAGTGAGAATCCGGCGGTCGTCTTCGCGGGCTT
>NZ_JABUZF010000203.1:1491-3514 GCF_014897885.1 Halomonas sp. 3D7M
GCGGGCTTTCATCAGCAGCGCAAAGCCCGCCAGCTGGGCGGCGCGGTCGTCGATATCCAGGCCGAACAGGTTGTTTTCCAGAATCAGCTTAGGGATGTCGCGGGTGCGGTAGCCGCGCTCTTCGTAGATCGCCTTCAGCACGTTGTAGGCTTCCACCAAAATATGGCCGGAGCCACAGGCGGGATCGAGCACCTTGATGGTTTCAGGGTCGAGGCTGGCCGGGGTGATGGCGTCCAGCTGGGCCTGTACCTCGGGCTCCTGCTCGGCGGGCTCGATGTAGTACGGCATCTCGGCCTTGAGCTTTGATGTGGGGTAGGTTTGCAGCCACTGGCGGCCTACCGAGTTCTGCACCAGGTATTGAACGATCCAGTTGGGGGTGAACAGCTGAGTGGCGGCGGGGATGTCTTCGCTTTTCACCACCTTACCGATCACCTGGTCTTTTTTCTCGCTGATGTAGAACTGGTAGAGCCAGCCGATCACTTCTACATCCTGCCAATCCTCTTCGGGAATCGCCTCGACCAGCTCGCGAATCAGCGAATCGGTTTTGGTCAGGTTGTTGGGCAGCAGCAGTTCGCTGGCGTCGTCCAGCGGTTCGAACAGGAACGGCATGGCCTCATGCAGGGCGTGGCACTGGGCCAGCAGCAGCTCGCGGTAGAGGGTTTCATCCTGGGTGCCGTCGAGCTTAAGTTCGCGAACGCGGGCGGTGTCCAGCCCTGGCAGGCCTACCTCTAAACATTCCTCCAGAATCTGGAACTGCCCGGCTTCGCCCCCTGCCCCACTTAGCACGCGGCGGCCGTGGTCGAGGTAGCCGTGAATCTCCATATAGCGAATGGCGCACAGGCGGTTGAACCAGCTATACGCGGCCTGCTCTATCGCTTGGGTAAAGCCATCGCGCTGCACCCACGCGGCCAGCGCTTCCCGTGCGCCTTTCAGGTGGGCGGGCACGGTGTGGGTTTGGCCATCCTGGGCAGTCATCACCAACACATCGCCCTTTTGCTCTAGGGGGGCAATCACCACACCGCCTTTGCCATCCGGGCTAATGCCCATCCGGGCCGCTTGACGCGTCATGGTGTCGATAAAGCGGGCGCGGGCCTTGGGGGCGTATTTTTTGATGTTGGCGGTGTTCATGTTAGATCCTTGAAAGTGTCTTGCAAAAAGCGCTGGCCTTGAGGGGTTAAGCGGTATTGTTGAAGGCGACTATTGGGCTTTTCGGGCAGCGTCATTTCAATCAGCTGCTGCTGGCGTAAATTGCCTACTTGTTTATTGAGCTCACCGGAAACGCCCTTGTGACCCAGCTCACGCGCCATGGCAGCTTTACCCAGCGGCTCCTGCTGCAGTATCAACAGCACTCTGGCTGCCAGCGCTGACTCTAGCCGTGACTCTAGCCGTGACTCTGACTGCACTGACTCAGCCTGGGTCACTGAAGCTGACTGCTGGATAGAAACCGGCGTTGCCAGCCGAATACTCAAACGCACGCGGTTGGCAATTTCTTCAATATGCGGTTCAGGCAGCCCTTGGACTTGGGCTTCCGAGAAAATACGCTTCACACCGCTGCCCCACTGCTCTATCAGCCCAAGCTCACGAAACACGCGGGCAATCACTGGGTTGCGAATCATGGAGACGCCGCGTTTCATGTCTTCAATGGTCATGCCGGGCATCAGTAGTCCTGGGCTTTCAATCTCGATACGGTCGTCATAAAACGCAATGCGTATGGGGCTGCCGCGTTGGGAGTAGTCGCTGTGTACCAAGGCGTTAATAATCGCTTCACGCAGGATGGTCAGCGGGATACTCCACACGTCGCGGCGACGCATGGCGCCAAACTCTGCCTGCTTGAAGGCATGTTTTTTGAGAAACAGCTCGATGTCATCAACTGCTTGGGGTAGCGGCGCGTGAATATCTGTCTGGTCGAAAATCTCGACCTTATCGTTACCGCGAAAACGCCCGCACTGAATCCAGGCATCTTCAAAGTGCCATTGGCGCTCGCGGCCAAACAGCAAAATTCCGCCCACGCTGGGTACCAGGC
>NZ_JABUZF010000204.1:0-3870 GCF_014897885.1 Halomonas sp. 3D7M
ACGCCTTGGAATGAACGCTTACGTATCAAAGACCACTTTATCGACGCCACTTCCGCGTTCCTCACAGATACCCACCCTGCGCATGAACGATGCTAACGCTTCATTACGTGAACGTGGCGGACTATCTAAAAAACGGTCAATTTCAACCAATGGCTCGCCAGGGTTAGTAATTTCGATGCGGTCATCAAAAATCTCGACCATCGGGCCAGCACCCGTTACTGAAAAATCCTGATGAATAAGGGCATTGGCAATTAATTCACGAACGGCTAAGTCTGGATACATAGGCACTTCTTGACGCAAAGCTTTGCCAATTACTTCATTTCTTGGCAATAGCGCCGACAAGTAATCAATCAGCCCTTCGAACCCTGAAGCATACCCTTTACGGCCTTCCTGCTCGCGGATCGTGTGCAACCGACCTTTGCCTTTGTACACGACTAGCCGAACCGCTTTACGCGCTAACCCCTTGAAGCTTTGTAGCTCTCTGGCAAACAAAATCGCACCAAGGTTAGTGACTTCCCAGCGTTTGGCATCGTCGCAGCGCAACATACCGTCCTCTTCAAGCCTACTCAGAATGCCCGCTTGGTCTGTTGGCAACGGTAACCCCAATAGCTCAAAATAAGCTGTGTAATCCAGCAGCGCTAATGCTTCTGTCATCGATAAGTCGCTGGCAGCGGGAAGCTCTTCAAACGGTGTTTTATCAAAGATGCGCCACAGCCCACGCTCGACCTCAGGATAATCCTTCAGCGGCTTTTTATTGGAACCGATACGCACAAGCTCTTTGCCCGAAAAGCTCGTTGGCTTTGAGTGCGCTCGCGGAATTTCGAGAATGACAACGGGTAGCTCTTCGCCCTCTACAGGCACGTTAACCTGATAGAACTTGAAGTGGTCTAGGGCTGAGCATTCTGACGAGCCAACTTTCCAGCTCTTCATTGCCTTTTTTGGCCTGCCAGGGGGTAAACGTGGTGCCAACAACCTCATGAGACGCATCATCTACGCCCCACACCATATAGGCCGCACTTTTGCCCTCCAATGCCGCCGCATTTGAAAGCGCCGCTATATATTCGCCAATCTCATGTGGATCAGCATTGTTGCGCTTAAACTCCAACCAGGAGGTTTCACTTGGTAGCTTGCGAAGCTCTGCAAGCAAACCGCTTAAATAGGCGGAGTTACGCTCAAGGCTCATACGGCGACTACCTCATGCCCTTTCTGTGCGTCGTCATTAGCCGCTTGAAGTTTTTCTGGCGGCTGCCAGCCGCGTACATCGATCTTGCCGGTGACGGCGGCAGAGATCAGGGCAGAGCGACGTTCTTGAGACAAAGCGATAAGATGCTCGCACTCACCAGCCATATCATCGAATTTTGTAATTCTTTGCGATGCATCTTTTAGAATTTCTTTTTGCTCTTCTAAACTAGGAAGAGGGAAAGGAAGGTTATTCATTTCTCCAAGAGATAGCGCTGGCTGAGCTGTCATATTAACAATATCTTCTATCGCCCCCCTCTCTCGAAGATATCGAAGTACAAGTACAGCAAAAATTGGATCGCACAGCTTTAAATCTACAGTCAACTTAAGCGAATTTCCTGACACAACGGCTGGTTTGTCAAGCTCAGGGAGTATTGAGCACATCCCATATCGGGCCCCAATTTTGGATATAACTATATCCCCACCTTTCACCTGACTTCTTGAAATTGTAGAAAAATGCTCATGTGTAATTTGCTTTAGTGATTCATTGTTAAGAACACCTTTAGTGGCGAAACCACTTTCTATGACGTAGGCATCACCGTCATCTATGAAATGATCACTCTTCAAATTAGAACCAAATGGTCCATCAACAAAAGCGTGCTGGATGGAGGCTTTGATATGCTTAACCCTAACCACACCCCAATGCGCCGGCACCTCCCCCAGCCACTCCACCCCGGAGTCTTTCATCGGAACATCGGGGTCGAGCCCTTTGGTGACGGCATGGGAAATCACCGCCTGGCGCTTCTACTTGAGCAACTCTATCAGGCGCTGCTGCTCTTCCACCAAAGCATCGATACGGGCGGTTTCGTGGTCGAGGAAGGTGGCTATGTGAGCTTGCTCAGGAAGTTCAGGGGTAGCTAGGTAAATATTGACCAAATCCTCTTGAGCCATACTTGGAAGAGCAGTATTGGTTGAATACTGATCAAACTGAAAACAAGTCGTATAATAATAAAGGAATCGACCATCTACCCTCTGGCTAAGCTCTGTATAAAACATTGTATCAACAGTCCAAAAAGGACCATTAATATACAGGGGCTTATCAATTGTCCCTTTCCTGCCTAATAGAACAGATTCACCATCAAATAAAAAATTATTAGCCCGCGCAAACTCACCACCCGAACCAATTACTGGGTACCCACCACTTTCAACTTCCACTATTTTGTAATCACGCCCATTACGAATACGCGCTAAGTGTTTAAGTTTTGGCACGCTCCAATGCACCGGCACTTCCCCCAACCACTCAACGCCGGAATCCTTGTATTCGGGATAGGCGGGGTAAGTCATAAATGGCTCCCTGGCTGCATTTCTTGCAAGGCACCTACCCAGAATGGTTGGGCCTGCCAATTGGGTAAAAAACCCATCTGCTGGGTATCAACATCATGGCTAGCAAGTAATTTACCTAAACGCTGCCTCCAGGTATGTCCTGGGCTGATCTTATCCAGTAAATAAGCCAACATAGTGAGCGTGTTATAGATATTACGCGGACTTGCAGGGTTCACCACCGCAGCAACTTCAGCAGGTTTACGGTTTGGCACTTTCATGGTCACAGTAAGACGGCGATTCCACACGCGGCTATGATGAGCACATAGATTGCGTACGTAGGTAATATGCTGAAGGGTTGAACGCATAACGCTCTGATCCAAGCCATAGATTGATGCTATCTGGCTCACATCACCTGGCGGCAGCTGGTTGACCCAACGTGACAGCAGCCCAAGCGACATGACCTCACACACTGCCCATACGGGGGGCGTTTCAGGCTCGCAGCAGGTCTGCTGATAATGTTCGATAAATACTTCATCAGAGCGTGATATTTCTTTTTTTAAACTGGCGAGATTTTTAACGTGCCAGCTAGAACGCTTTGCAAGCCCTGGATCAAGATAGGCATGAGAACCGTATCGGTGAGCCATGTAGTAGGCCCAGGCCGTTCGAAAGGAAACTTCTATCCGCTCAATCGCATCAAGCAGTAACAGCCGGAATTCGCGATCAAAGACATAGAGGTTCACCACGTCCTCAAAATCAGTTCCCTTATGAAACTGGCGGGGTGATGACTGCTCCTGAAACGGTAGCCAATAAGCAGTTAGCCGATAATAGTTGAGATGGCTTAGGTAATGCAGCGCGCTAGCCGGGTTATTCACACCAAGACCGCGCTTGCGCAGAATGGAAAGCTGCTCTTCATAGGTACTGGCGGGTTTGCTGAACTTCATTTCAAACCCCACAAATAAGTAACCCGCCGGTTTGAGGGTACTCTTGCGAGCATAGCCTTGGCGGGTTTTCTTGACGTAAATGTTAGACAATTTTGTTCAGCAAGGCAAGTGCTCACCAGCGCCACTCTAAGGTGATTATTTTTGAAATCAAAAAAACCCGCCAAAGCATGCTGCCGTGAGAAGCATGACGGGTGTGTCATCAGGGGGGATGTAAAACATTTGCTGAAAAAGTAACCCGCCGGTTTGAGGATGCTGCAAATAGCAGAGCCTTGGCGGGTGTTGTTGCCGGTAAGAGTAGGCAATGATGCCCACAAGATCAACCGCGCATTCAGGGGCTTTTTCATTATCATGCCGACAGCCCCTCGATCATCTGCTTGATCTTATCGGTGCAGGCTTTGAGGTCGGCGTCGATCTCTTCCAGCGGGCG
>NZ_JABUZF010000206.1:0-2191 GCF_014897885.1 Halomonas sp. 3D7M
AATCAATGCAGCAACGTCCGTGTTGCTGCGTAGGGTGATGGTGTTATTGCTTGGCGTGACTCGGTCACGGGTCCTGACGACACGCTCTATTTATCATCGTAGAGTTCTGGGTACTTCCGATATCGCCACATATTGATAATGCCAAGCACCGTACCAAGGATATACATGCCCACAAATCCCATTGCCAACACACGATGCCAACGCTGCTCCGGTGGGCCATAACCTCTTAACTCACCACCGAACAACGCATAAGCCCACTCTCCAATAGCCACGCTGTTCCATAGAAATAGAACTAAAGTCGCGACAACCAATGTCAACTTGGCCTGCCGCTTGGCAAATGATGACCATTTGAAATACTCATCATTGCTCTGCATTACCGCCCCTCCTTGTCATTGGCATCTGGCAAGGAAATAAATGATGGCAAATTGCTGATGGTCGTTTCAGTTGCTTTCGAGACGGCATCTTTATTGGGCAATGAGACACCGAAGGCTGCCGGCATCTGCAGATAGGGTGAGGCTAACCGACTGGAGTCTCGCTTTATAAACTCACCCAGCACTGTACCTCCCCCAGCTGTTCCCGCACCCAAGACAGTACTTAGCGGTATCGACTTATCCTCATCATAAAGCCAGTTGGTTACTGAGGTCAGCGAGCCCCCTGCTGCCCCGCCCACGGCGGCATTTCCCCAGGGATTTCGCCCGGCCAGTGGCCCGTATACCAGTGCTGTGCTGCCCGCCGCCAGGGTTTGGCCTGGGCGATACTCCCCGCCTTGCACCATCTGACCCGCCGCATCGAAGCCCGCCCCGGTGGCAAAGAGCCCGGCCGCACCGCGAAAGGCCATTGTGGCGGCAGTATAGGGTGCCATCACAGGTATTGCCGCCATACTGGCCATGCCTCGGCTGAAGGAGTCCTGATCCTCTTTCATCTGCTCAAGTGTTCTGGTGTCCGTATCGTTCAGGTTGTAAGGAAGGCCTGCCGCCTGGGCAACGCCATAGGGGTATTGCAATATCTTTTCACGCGCTGGATAGGCCGATGAGGTTGACGGCTCCCATGCCCGATACGGTGAGCCTTCCCCCCCGTCTGTTCGATGATGTAGCTGATCAGCTCAGACACTCCCCGATATAGCAAGCCCTTGCCCTAAAGCACCAACCGGCGTCATTACTACCCCAGCTGTCATAGCCCTGCTAGCATCATCCAACGCCTTGGCATCCACAGCCCTCTCCCATGCCTGCGCAGCAGGATCGCTGTAATCAACGTTGGCACCCTGAGCGTTACATTCTGGCGTTCCGCATGAAAAATGCTTCACGTGATGGATTTTTCCATCCACCACATAGCTGACCGTATAACGGCCTTCTTCATCCAGCGGTCGACCCGTTAGGCGATCTCGCGGCTGACCAGGGGCTGCCTCTTCCGGGGGTAGCTGATAGATAGGTGCCCGATAGGGCGAGCCTTCCCCACCCGTCTGTTCGATGATGTAGCTGATCAGCTCAGGCGGCGTGTTCTCCGGTATCATCTGAATCAGATAGCGCATGGTGTTGTCTTCGCCGTCTGTCCCGATCCACTCACCGCCATAATCGAAGTAGGTGTCATCAACGGCGTCTTCGTCTTGTAAGTCGACGATAAGGTTGGAGCCGGGGCTTTCTTCCAACTCATCGTTATGCATGGCCCTGAGGGCATCGGCGATCTGCTCTGGCGTGTACTCGCTGCCTTCGGCTAGCTCTTCCGCCAAGGATTGTTCGAAGCTGTGTAGCTGGCGGTTATTGGCATCAAGATTGAACGCCATCGCGCCCCCCTGGGTGCCGCCTGTCGCTGCACCGGCCAGGGTCGCGGTGAGCGATTCAAGCCCTTGGCGCGCCTCGCCCGGTAGATTCAACTCATCCGTGAGACGTTCTACTTCTGCCATGAGCACTGAACTGGTCAGTGCTCCCGTCGCTCCGTCCACACCGCCACCGGCCAGGCCGAGCAGCGTATGGCCCGAGGTGCGGTAAGCGCCGCCTTCCGCCCAACGTGATGCTTCTTTGAGCAGCGTTTCAGGATCACTGGCGTTTTGTGCCTCACGCCATAACTGGGCTTCCTGTTGGCTGGCATAATCCCCCCATTCCTTGCTCGCCCGCGACCCAAACTCTTGGGTAATCGCGGCTTGGGCCTGAACGTCTTTTCTGACGCTTTCTGATCTTGCCCAGTAACGATGGAC
>NZ_JABUZF010000207.1:0-2230 GCF_014897885.1 Halomonas sp. 3D7M
CTCGCGCAGGGCTTCTCCAGTGACTTCTCCTGCGCTGCTGTTGAGCTTCACCCAAGCAATTAACTCTTCGCCATACTTCTTATCCGGAACACCGGTAACCTGTACTTCTGAAATCGCAGGGTGGGCGTATAAAAACTCCTCGATCTCTTTCGGGTATACATTCTCACCGCCGCGAATCACCATGTCTTTAATGCGGCCAACGATCTGGATGTAGCCTTCCTCGTCCATCGTGGCAAGATCGCCCGTATGCATCCAACCGGCTTCATCAATGGCTTCAGCCGTGGCTTTGTCATTGTTCCAGTACTTGAGCATCACACTGTAGCCACGGGTGCATAACTCACCAATTTCACCACGGGGCAGAATGCCGCCGTTGCCAGGATCGACGATCTTGCTTTCTAGGTGGGGTTGGGTGCGGCCGACGGTAGAAACGCGCTTATCAATGGTGTCGTTAGCGCCGGTTTGGGTGGAAACTGGGCTGGTTTCTGTCATGCCATAGGCGATCTGTACGCCTTTCATGTTCATCTTTTCGATGACCTGCTTCATGATTTCTGCAGGACAAATAGAACCCGCCATAATGCCGGTGCGCAGCGTGGAAAAATCAGTCGTGGCAAAGTCGGGGTGCTCTAGTTCGGCGATGAACATAGTGGGTACGCCGTAAAGCGCGGTGGCTTTTTGCTCGTGTACCGCTTTTAGCACTTTGCCGGGTTCGAACCCTTCATCCGGATAAATCATCGCCGCGCCATGGGTCATACAGCCCAGGTTACCCATCACCATGCCGAAGCAGTGGTAGAGCGGTACGGGGATGACCAAGCGGTCTTCGCTGGTAAAGCCCATGCTTTCGGCAACAAAGAAGCCATTGTTGAGGATGTTGTGGTGAGAGAGCGTCGCGCCTTTCGGAAAGCCCGTTGTGCCCGAGGTGTACTGAATATTGATCGGGTCATCAAACTGTAGCGTGGCCTGCAGGTCATCAACATCCGTCTGGCTGATCTTGCTGGCTTCGTTAATGAAGTCTGCCCAGCGCCACATACCACTCTGTTTGTCAGAGCCCAGATTAATGATGCACTCAAGATCAGGTAGCTTGTGCGATTTTAGCTGGCCTTCTGTGCTGCTATTTAGTTCAGGCGCGAGCTCAAACAGCATGGCGGTGTAATCAGAGCTTTTGAATTGATTGGCAGTGACTAAAAAGCGCGCACCGGATTGATTAAGCGCGTAGTCCAGCTCATGAGTACGATAAGAGGGGTTAATGTTGACTAAAATCGCGCCAATCTTGGCGGTGGCAAATTGGGTTAGGGTCCATTCGCAGCAGTTAGGTGCCCAGATGGCAACTCGGTCGCCTTTTTTAACGCCAATGGCCAGCAACGCACGGGCGCAACGGTTAACTTCTTCCTGAAGCTGGCGGTAGCTCCAGTGAATGTTCTGATGAAGGGCGATTAGCGCGTCGTTGTCGGGATACTGTGCGGCGATCTGATCAAATTTATCGCCAATGGTCATGCCCAGCAGCGGCTTATCTGCGGTGCTGCTGGTGTAGCTAGGTAGGGTGTGTGCAGGTGATGCCATGGATGTCTCTCCGAACTGTTTTTTTTGTCTCAACGGGAAGAAAGCAGTTGGCTTCTATAGTTATTATTAGCTAACCGTGCTTTTGGCCAACGCGACTTTAGAACTGGGCTTGCGACCAAGCTGCTGAGTGATCCAGACGCCCGTATCAATCACTGCCTGGAGGTCGATGCCCGTGTTAATGCCCAGCCCCTCTAGCAGGTAAAGTACGTCTTCCGTGGCCACATTGCCGGATGCACCTTTGGCATAAGGGCAGCCACCAAGCCCTGCGGTCGCTGCGTCAATCACGCTCACGCCTTCTTCCATTACGGCATATAAGTTAGCTAGCGCCATGCCATAGGTATCATGGAAGTGGGCCGCTAAATGCTCGATGGGCACCTGCTGGCGGGCAGCCTCAATCATCCGCTTAGCGGCTAGCGGCGTGCCGACACCGATGGTGTCACCCAGAGAGATTTCATAGCAGCCCATCTCATAAAGTGCGCTGGCTACCTCGGCAACTTTTTGCGGAGAAATAGCCCCTTCATAGGGGCAGCCCAGCACGCAGGACACATAGCCACGCACCCGCACACCTGCTTCGTTGGCTCGCGCAAGCACTGGCTCAAAGCGCGTCAGCGACTCAGCAATCGAGCAGTTGATGTTTTTCTGGGAAAACGCCTCAGAAGCGGCACCAAATACT
>NZ_JABUZF010000210.1:0-2371 GCF_014897885.1 Halomonas sp. 3D7M
CGGTATCGGCATCATGGCCGCCATGAGCGGTGTTGCTTTGGGAGAGCCACCTATTCCTTTCTTTGCGCTGTTAACAGATGCGCCTGCCTGGGTGGCGTTACCTGCATTGGTGTTAGCAGTCACGCTAGTGACCTCAAGTGTCGATACGCTGCAAAACGGTATAGCGTCGCTGATAGTCGGGCGTGGCGGTGAACGACATGCAACATCTTTAACGACCGCACGTTGGATAACGGTCGCAATGATGGTGCCGGTGGTATTTATTGCCCTGCAAGGATTGTCAGTTCTACGGCTCTTCTTGATAGCCGACTTACTTTGCGCTGCCATCGTGGTGCCTGTGCTGCTTGGCCTGTGGCAACGTATGACGCCAGTGGCGGCGATTGGTGGCGGCATGGCTGGATTAGCAGGGGCAATACTGCCGGGGTGGCTAAGCCAGGGAAGCGTTACGGCTGGCATTATGGCGGCTACCTTTCCAGGCAGTATCCCAACGTTAGGGCCTTTTCTAGGGGCGTTACTGGCGTCTATTGTCGTCAGCGTTACACTGGCATACCTGCCTAATCGACGAAGCGTTAGGCCGTAACGTTAAGCCGTGAGCCAAATTAACAGGGACGATCATGATTCGCAGCCTACTAACGACATCAGAAGGCGATGTGCGCGAAGGCGATGAACGCCTCATTGATGACTGGCAAACGACGCCCGGTAGCCACCTATGGATAGACATGAAAGGTGAGCCTGAGGAGAGTGAACGCCAGCTATTGGAGCGTTTTGATTGTCATCCAATGGCAATTCAAGATGCCCACAAAGAGCGCCATCCGCCGAAAATTGAAGAGTTTGAGCACCATACCCTGATTATTTACCGAGGTATTTCATCTTTTGATGCTCAGCTAAACTTTGTGCCTCAGCAGGTGTGCCTCTTTATTGGAGAGCGTTTTCTAATCACGCTGCACGCTGGTGAGGCGCTTAGTATTGAACGGCTCTTTAGTGAGCACGGAAAAACACTGCTGGCGCTATCTCCCGAGCGTGTCGCGCTGAAAATTATGTACATCTCAGCAGGCTTCTACATCGATAGCTTACTGGAGTTTGAGAGTGAGCTAAGCGATATAGAAGATGAGCTTTTAGAGGCTGGTAATGATGTGCTGATGCGGAAAATCACCGCCTATCGTTCACGATTGGTAAAGATGCGCCGTATTTTTAGCTACCACAAAGGCATTACCCAAGAGCTTACTGCCTATGACTATGCCCATCTGCCACGCGGAGAAAGTGAAACGCTGCATGCCATCACGGATGTAGAGGAGCGCTTTGAGCGCCTATATACACTGACACAAATGTATTACGACATTTGCGGTGATCTCATTGATGGTTACATTTCGATTTCCTCTCACCAGCTAAATATCACCATGCGCGTATTAACGGTGATTACTGCCATATTTGTGCCACTGACGTTTATTGCCGGTATTTACGGCATGAACTTTGAGTACATGCCAGAGCTGCGCTATCAGTACGGATACTTTTTTGTTTGGGGAGCCATGCTGGGTATCGGAGGTTGTTTAATTTGGTTATTTAAGCGTAAAAACTGGTTTTAAAATGAGCCAGATGATCGCTGGTAGCGAAAAGTTGATAGTTGGTCATGTGGTTGGAGCGCTAGTGTGGCATCCTCGCAGTCGACCAATGACCTGCAAATAACCTGAGAGCTACTTTTATGACCATCATGATTATTGGCCTGCTGATTTTTCTTGGCAGCCATTCTGTGCGTATCTTTGCTGAAGACTGGCGTCAGCGACAGATTGTTAAACGCGGCGAAAACACCTGGAAGATTGCGTACTCCGTAGTGTCGGTGATTGGACTGGCAATTGCTATTTACGGTTTTGGCCAAATGCGCCTAGACCCTATCTACGTCTGGTTTCCCCCCACGGGCTTACGCCATGCGGTAGCACTGCTGATGGTGCCTGCCTTTATTATGCTGGTAGCAGCCTATGTGCCGCGTAATGCTATCAAAGCGAAGCTTGGTCATCCGATGATGTTGGCCGTAAAAATTTGGGCATTTTCACACTTATTGGCTAATGGACGACTGGGCGATATTGTCTTTTTTGCAGCATTTTTGGTGTGGGCTATTCTGGCCTTTAAGGCAGCCAAAAAGCGTGATCGCCTACATCCCGCTAAGCCAGTACCAACCTCGGCTCCCGCGACAATAGCCACCGTCGTGATTGGCTTGATAGCGTATATTTTGTTTGCTCTTTACCTACATGTGTTAGTTATTGGTGTACCTGTTTTTAGCTAGTAATTATTAATAAATATTAACGGCGTCAATGGTTTATATCCGTTGACGCCGTTTTTATTATTACTCTTGAGTGGCGGCGAAAGTTTGCTATTGTCA
>NZ_JABUZF010000210.1:2398-8136 GCF_014897885.1 Halomonas sp. 3D7M
AGGTTCATCCAACGTTTCACAACGGAGAAATTTATGGCCGAAGCTGTACCTCAAGTACCGAAAACGATGTCTGCCATGTTGTTAACAGGCCATGGTGATATAGATAAATTGCAGTACCGGCAGGATGTTATGACCCCTAAACCAGGGGCGGGGCAAGTGCTGGTTCAGGTAACAGCAACGGCCAAAAATAATACTGACCGGAAAGCGCGTGAAGGGCTTTATCCTACGAAAGGGAAAGAGGAGGTCACATCGTTTGCGATGGGAGGATCGCCCACACTGACATTTCCTCGTATTCAAGGGGCTGATATTGCTGGACGCGTGGCGGCAGTAGGCGAGGGCGTGGATGCTTCACGTATTGGAGAACGAGGCCTGCTCGATTTTAATATTTACGCTGATGAGCGTCGCGATATCAATCTGACGCCAGATTATTATGGCCACGGGGCTGATGGTGGCTATGCTGATTTTGTCGTCGTCCCAGCCGACCAGTTTCATCATGTTCCCAACCCTGAATTGCACGATGCAGAGCTTGCTGCGATGGGGATGTGCTCGTATCAGACGGCTTATCACATGATGACGTCTGCCAACATTGGCGCGGGTGAACGTGTGCTGGTGACAGGCGCCAGTGGCGGTGTCGGAACGGCGTTAATTCAGCTTTGTCGGGTCGTGGGCGCTATTCCTTACGCTGTCAGCCAGCCGGATAAAGCCGATGCGCTGCTGGCGTTGGGTGCAGAAGTCGTCATCGATCGGGGTGATTTATCGACGTTTGTTGAGCGTGTATTGGCGACCACTGATGGTAAGCCGATTGATGCAGTGATGGACTTGGTCGGTGGGCAGATGACCGATCTGTTTATCGATACCATGATTGTTGATATGCAAGGCCGTAGCAGTTATCCGCGGCTTTCCATTGCAGGTGCGAGTGGTGGCAATATCAGCGAGATTATGTGGACTCGCGTCTACTTGTACCAAGTGCAGATTTTTGGTGTTTCCCATGGCACTCGCGAAGAGGCTGAACAACTGATCGAGTGGATTCGCAGTGGGGCGCTAAAACCAGTGCTGCACGCGGCCTTTAAACTATCGGATCTACATAACGCTGAGCGCTACTTTGTAAACCGTGGCAGTAACTACCTGGGAAAAATAGTTATTGTTCCTGATGCGCAGTGGGAAACCCATGGTGCGCCGTTTGCCCTCACCACCGCCTAGGAGCAGTGCTAATGAAAAATCTGCATACGATTCAGCTGATGGATACTCATGCCGGTGGTGATGTTAGCCGTATTGTGACGGGGGGGATCGGTGTGCTTCCTGGTGCCACAGTACGCCAACAAATGGAGTTTCTGCGTGATGATGCCGATGGTTTGCGACGGCTGTTGCTAGAAGAGCCGTATGGTATTCCGGAGATGTCGGTAGATCTGTTGGTGCCTTCCTCGCATCCGGACGCCGTCGCGGGCTATATCATTATGGAGGTCATGGGCTACCCGATTTATTCGGGTTCTAACACGCTGTGTACAGCCACTGCTGTGTTAGAAAGTGGGCTGGTCCCCAAGCAGGAAGGTATTCAACGCTTTAAACTGGAAGCACCCGCAGGCTTGGTGCAAATTGAAGCGAAGGTGAGCAATGGGGTAGTGGAGTCTGTTACCTGTGAAGGCCTGCCAAGCTATATCGACACCTATCGCGATACGATTCAAGTTCCTGAACTTGGAGCAATTACCTACTCAGTCGCTTACAGCGGTGGCTTTTATGCCTTGGTAGATGCCGAAGAGTTAGGCTTCAAGCTAGTACGCAGTGAGGAGCAGGCGCTTGCCGCTTGTGCTTATAAAATTGTTGAGGCGATCCAAGCGCAGCGCGGCTTTTCCCATTACACCCTGGGAGATGTAGGGCCATTGCCGTTTTTACATTTTATGGGGCCGGAAGAAAAAGTAGCTGAAGGCTATATTCGCTCGCGTTCAACAACGTATGTACATCCTGGTGTTATTTGTCGTAGCACCACTGGCACGGGCACCTCAGCGCGGTTGGCGCTGATGAATTATGAAGGTCGGCTGAGAATCGGTGATAAGTTAGAAACCGTATCACTACGTGAAACGGGGTTTATTGGTACCTTCACCGGCACGCATCAAGAAGGCGCTTATCAAGTGGTGGAGAACACCACGACTGGCCGTAGCTATGTGTTGGCAGAATCAAACATCGTGATTAACTGCGACGACCCGATGGTAGCGTGTGGCGAACTGCATCACATTCTGAGTGACCGGCATACAGAAGAGGGCTAGCGCTCTTCTCTGCGTAATGCGTCGACATAGCCTGTTTGCTCAAGTCGCTCCCATACCGGGGTCTTCTCGGCCTCGGTCATACTTCCCCAACAGGCAATTTCATCTAGCGTCCGACCGCAGCCTTGGCACAATGAAGAGGCTGGATCAATGTTGCATACCTGAATGCAGGGCGACAGCGGACGAGCAGCGCAGAGTGTAGTGGATGAGTCGCTGGACATGATGGCTAAGCTCAATGCAGTGGTGAGAAAACGGCGCTAGGCGAGAATTACTTACTCTGTTCACTTCTTATGAGAGTGGCACTTTACCACGCAGTGACTTCGTTTTGCCTTTACGCGTTTTGTGGTCCACACGGCGTCGCTGTGAGCCTTTGGTGGGCTTAGTTGGCCGCCGCGTTTTCTGCTGCTTGCCAGCACTTTGAATCAGTGCTTTTAAGCGTGCAAGAGCGTCCTCTTTGTTCAATTCCAGGGTGCGATAGCTTTGCGCTTTGATAATCACCACGCCCTCTTTACTAATACGCTGATCAGACAGTGCCATTAAACGCTCTTTATAAATCGGCGGTAGTGTAGAGCTTTGAATATCGAAACGTAAATGCACCGCAGAGGCGACTTTATTGACGTTTTGGCCACCCGAGCCTTGCGCTCTGATCTGACTAATATCGATTTCCCAGTCCGCTATCGTCACGTTATTTGAGATAGTGAGCATTCAGTTCCTTTATGTCGCGTGTGGCTCGTAAGGCTAGCATACTTAGCGCCGAGGAGCCGATTTGAGACGGATCAAGGGCATGTCTCATGAATACTATGCTCGGGCGATGGATAGCTTACGGGACTTGTTGGGTTGCCCGGCTAGGGGCACAACTTTAAAGTAGCTTGCTACTCTTTATAACCACTGCCATAGGAATACCCATGGATTACTTACTCGATGAACAACCTTTGAGTGCTGGTGTTATCTACCGTTTGCTGTCAGGCAGTGTCTGTCCAAGGCCAATTGCATGGGTGTCAACTCAAGATAAGAACGGCAATACAAACCTCGCACCGTTCTCCTTTTTTAACGTAGCCAGCGTTAATCCCCCCATCCTGGCTTTTTCACCGCTGCTCGACGGCAGCGGGCTGCCCAAAGACACGCTGCGCAATTTAACCGAACTAGCCGAATGCGTCGTGCATATAGGCAATGAAACGTTGATAGAAGCGCTCAACACGACCAGCGCCAGTGTTCCTCCCGAGCAAGACGAGTTCTTATTAGCGGGGCTAGAGAAGGCTGAAATGCCGGGAATCAGCGTGCCACGTATTGCAGGTGCCCCGGTCGCCTTTGGTTGCAAGCTGCGCGACTTAATTCGTTTTGGCGATCAGCCATTAGCGGGATCGTTAGTGCTGGCTGAGATTGTCGCTATTCATATTGATGACGCGATATGGGATGGTCGGCATATCAATATGGACGTGCTAAAGCCAGTAGGGCGCTTGGCAGGCAGTGATTATGTACGCATCAGTGACCGGTTTGCTCTTGAGCGGCCTGCATAATCTAGCTAACCGATGTCATAAGCCTTGTCGTGAGTGGATGTAGTAGTGGCTTACTACCCGCTGCGAAGCTGCACTTGCTACTCTCATTTAACACACCCTTCGTGTGCTCTGTGCCTCGACCAATAACGACAAGGAGAAGTGAGATGAGCAACAAACGAATTTTAATGATTACCGGCGATTTCACTGAAGATTATGAAACGATGGTGCCTTTCCAGGCACTGATGGCGGTTGGCCATCAAGTCGACGCGGTATGTCCCGACAAGGTCGCCGGTGATACCGTGGCAACGGCTATTCACGATTTTGAAGGTGACCAAACGTATACTGAAAAGCCCGGCCATCGTTTCGCTCTGAATGCTGATTTTGCCAAAGTTAACCCGGCTGACTACGACGCCTTGGTGGTTCCTGGTGGCCGCGCACCGGAATACTTGCGCTTAAACCAGGAAGTACTGGCGATGGTGAAGCACTTTTTTGACACCCAGAAGCCGGTCGCTGCTATCTGTCATGGCGCCCAGTTGCTGGCCGCTGCTAAGGTGCTTGAAGGTAAGCAGTGTTCCGCTTATCCGGCTTGCCAGCCAGAAGTGGAACTTGCCGGTGGCCACTTCGCAAACTTGGAGGTCACTGATGCAGTGACGGATGGCAACCTGGTCACTGCACCTGCATGGCCCGCTCATCCTGCTTGGCTTGCCCAGTTTATGGCGCTATTGGATAAGTAGCACTGCTGATAGGTACCCCTTTCGTGCCCAGCGGTATCGAACTCAATACGGTTGGGCGCGTTGTCTGTTAGCCGCTATGCTAAAAAGCAGAATTTACTCGATATCAGATCTTGCCTAGTAGCTTAATAGTAGAGTTTGATAGCGGAGAGGGCATAACGATGTGCAAGTTGTTTATTGATGCCGACCCTGAGCTATGGCGTAGTGCCACGCACTCGCTGCGCATTGATGGCATGGTGACCAGCGTTCGCATGGAAAACTACTTCTGGCACCTGCTGGAAGAGATGGCTCAACGGGATGGGATGAACACGGCTCAACTGATTACGCGGCTTTATCATGAGTCGATTGATGCTGGCCACGATCTTGGTAATTTCACCTCATTTTTGCGTGTCTGCGCGCTGCGCTACCAGGCGCTTCAGCTTAGCGGTGATATTCCAAAAAATGTAGAGGTGGCGATTGGCTCGCTAGATGCGCAGCAAATTCTGAGCAGAGAAGCTGCCGCGCGTACTAACCAAATGCACTGAAAGAAGTGCATTGATACTGGCTCTCTACCGTTAAATCGGTCAATAGCTGCAAGCCGCATCAGATAAGGCCGTTATTCTAGCCGCTTAGCCAGATTATCCAGGAAGGTTTCGATACGCAGTGCGTTGGTGCCGACATCGCTGGTTCCCAGCCGGGAGGCTGAGCGCATATCTACCTGCACGCCGTTTTGTTGCTCAGTAAGACGAATGATGACGTCATCTTCAAAGCCAAACCAACGGGTCGTGGCGGTTGCTTCGATAGTACTCTCTGTTATCGCGGCGATCTGCCAGCCGGACGCTTCTACTTCTGCCTGAACTGCCGCAAGAACGGTCGCTTTAGGCGCAGTTACTTGTAAAGGTCGCACATGTGGATAAGCATTTTGTTGCTGACGCGCGGTAGCTTCTCCTGGGTAATCAACGGCATTAGGTGCTGCCTCGCGGGCGTCTCTTAGCGCGACAAAGTCGGGTGGGTTTTGGGTGTCGGTGGTTATGTCATGAATGGCGGGTGCCTGCTGTGCACGCTGCCATTGCTGCCAAGGTATATATAACAAGGCAGCGGTTGCAACAATAACGAAGATAGCCACTACGCCAGCACCCATGCGGCGGGTAAAGGCGCTGATGAGCAACAGCAAGACACTGATAGCCACAGCTGCGGTTGCTGCATAGACACCATTGCGCATCAGGTTGAAAGCGTCGCCCAGGCCAATCAACTCCCAGCGATAGGCTGGCCCT
>NZ_JABUZF010000210.1:8195-18889 GCF_014897885.1 Halomonas sp. 3D7M
ACTGAGCCAGGCTAGTAGCGTTGGCCAAACTCCTCCTCTACGCGAACGAGCTGAGCGCTCCTTTGCCATAGTTCTTCCCTCATTATGAATACGATGTTGATTTACTTAGCATAGATTGCGCTAGGTCATCTGTCTTCGTTAGACGAGTTGGCTAAGACACCCTACTATGCTGCTGTTAGCAGTAACGCAAGTATTCGCTGTGACGCAAATGGACGTCAGTTTTTACAACTTGAGCTTTTTATAATTTGAGAGATTAAGACAAGCATGACATTAGCGACTGCATTAGCCCCCTCCTTGCGAGAGTTACTGGCGACGACCCCGAGCAGTGCTTTACCGATAACCTATCAGCAAGCGGCGAATGCGCTAGGCCTTTCGCCACCTAAGACTATTCAACGTATCGCGCAGGCACTTGAACAGCTAATGAGAGAAGACGCCGCCGCAGGAAAGCCTTTTATTGCAACGCTTGTGATTAGCCGAAGTGGCAAAGGGCTTCCAGCGGCAGGTTTTTTTGAGCTTGCCGTGGAATTAGGGCGTTTTCCTTCAGCGCCATCCCAGCAAGAAGCGTTTTACTATGCCGAACGTGAGCAAGCCATTAACGAATGGTGTCGTTCTTAGTTTTGAAAAGAAATCAGTTTTGAGGAGAAGACAGTTTTGAGAAAATTCAATTTTTGCGCAGCGGGTTGAGCAAGTCGCTTAAACCATTGTGGTCAATTTCATGCATTAAATGCAGGAGTTGACCAATTTCTCCTTTTGGAAACCCTTCCCGAGCAAACCAGTTCAAATAGGGACCAGGCAAATCGGCAATAAGCCAGCCTTCGTATTTGCCAAAGGGCATGGTACGCGTTACCAGTTTCTCAAGGTCTTCGGGGTTCATGGTCTACATCTCCTTATCAATGGCTGTTGCAGGTGGCAGTTTAGAGCTGCTGTGATGATTCAGCTAGAAGCTGGGTAAAGGCACGGGCAGGTTCGCTTAGGTGGCCAACAGCGCGATGCACTAACCCAATATCTCGATGAAACGTATGCGCTTCTAACGAGATGGCGCGAACTGTTTGGGGCCAGCGTTTTAGCGCTATCGGTTGCGGTACTAAAGCAACGCCCACGGCGTTACCCACCAGCTTCACAATGGCTTCAAGCTCGTCCAGCTCACACAGGTCGCGAACTTGGCAGTGGTTGTCCCTTAAAAAACGGTCTACTTGGCGTCCACCGAAAGAGGCGCGGTCGTAGCGAACAAAAGGGGAGTGGGTTAGCAGCTCCCGCCAGCAATCACCGGGTAGCTCGCGCGGGACAAGCAAGCGAAACGGCTCGTGGGCAAGGGGCGTCCAACGCAGATCGCTATGCAGCGAAAAAGGCGGCCGAATAATAACAGCCATATCCAGCTCGCCCGCATCTACCTGGTTCATTAAGTCCATGGAAAGACCTGGCACGATGCGGGTGCGACACTCGGAAAACTGCCGATGAAAGCGCGCTACAATATCTGGCAACACGGTACGCTGAATAGAGGCAATGGCACCAATAGTGACACGGCTACCAATCCCTTGGCCTGACGGTGAAGCGCCTAGTGTGGCGTATAACCCGAGTAGAGTTTGGGCCTGAAGCAAGGTCTCTTCGCCCCGCTGAGTAAGCACCGCCGTTCGGCCGCTGCGTTCAAATAGCGCAACGCCCAGGGCCTCTTCCAGACGCTTCATTTGAGCACTTACCGCGGCTTGGGTGAGGCCAACCTGGAGGCCTGCCGCCGCAAAAGTACCGTGCTGTGCCACGGCAACTAGCGTTTTAAGTTCTCGTATCATTTGCTGTTTCTGTCATAAGAACTGTCATAAGGACACTCATAAAAAATATTTGTGAATGAGTCAAAAAACAATTGATTTTATTTTTGCATAGCGCGATCTAGGATGGCTACACAGTGGCCGCGTAATACGGCTGACCATTGCAAATAACGCAACGAATAAATGCGCTGCAACAGGAGATAACCATGAGTCTTTCCCCTTTCCATCTCGCCATCCCTGTTTACGATGTCGCCCTAGCCAGGGCATTTTATAACGACGTTTTTGGCCTGGAAGAAGGGCGCTCTAGCGATCACTGGGTCGACTTTAATTTCTTCGGCCATCAATTGGTGATTCACGAACATCCGAAAACACCCGGCCAGCAGAGTGCTCACACTAACCCGGTCGATGGCCATAATGTACCGGTGCCGCACTTTGGCGTGATTCTAGAATGGGATGAGTGGGAAGCCTTAGCCGAGCGCTTAAAAGCGCGCAATACCGATTTCGTGATTGCGCCATACGTTCGCTTTAAAGGCGAAGTAGGGGAGCAAGCCACCATGTTCTTACTCGATCCCTGTGGTAATGCCTTGGAGTTTAAAGCGTTTAAAGATCAGGGACAGATTTTTGCCAAGTAAACCTGTCCTGAAAAATATCCAAGCGAGGTGGGGGGAAGTAGTGGGTATGGTTAAGCACGTAGGGCCTGTTCCTGGCGCCTATGCTGCAGCGGTGATGCGCCAAAGTAGCGCTTATAGTCTCTGCTAAATTGAGGCACGCTGCGATAACCGACCGCTTGTGCCGCTTGGTTCACATTGTGGCTATCTTGCAACAACAGTTGCTGCGCCTTAAGTAGGCGCAGTCTTTTTAAATACTGTGCGGGTGACGAACGTGTAATCTGCTTAAAGTGCTGGTGAAACGTCGATATGCTCATATTGGCCTGCTGGGCTAACTGGTCGACGGTAAAGTCCTCAGCAAAATGGGCATGCAACTGCGATAGTACCTGCACAATACGTGAATAGTGACCGTGGCCTTTAACCAGTGCGCGTAAGGCGCGGCCTTGCTCGCCTTTTAACGCTTCAAACACCACCTCTCGTATCCTAGCTTCGCCCATGGCAATGCACTCGACTTCGTCGTGTAATGCATTTGCCAAGCGCAACACCGCGGCTTGCATGCCGTCATTCATCGCCACTGACGCCATCGGCTTAGGAGCCAGGTGTGAATGGCTCATATCGCCCATAGCGGTGACCATCTCACTCAGTAACGCTGGGTCTAGCTTCACCGATATACCTAGCAAAGGTGCCTCCGGCGAGCCGTGAGTTTCACACTCAAAGGGTAGCGGCAGGGTTTGTACGAGATAGTGGCCAGGATTGTAATGAATCTCACGATCGCCTAAATAGCCTATTTTACGACCTTGGGCGATGATGATAAGACTAGGTTCATACATCAACGGGGTTCGTTCTTGACGCCGCCCAAGGCACAGTAGCCCCACTCTGGGCAACCGAGACACGCTTAGCCCATCCCTCGTTACTAGCGGTGAGATCAAATCAGCGAGTGCGTTGCCGACGAGTTCGGTGTTGGCCACCATAGAAACTCCTAATCTGAGTGCATATTAGAGCTAAACGACAATTATGATGTTTTTTTGAGGTTTTTTGTTATTTTGTTGCGTTCTGATGGAGGAATGAGCAAAAAATACGTAGCTTCGTTCATCGCTATCTGGTGCTTAGCAGCGAATAATGGGAACACTTTCTCGTTTTGCAGAATACTTGTTAAGGAGTTTCCATGAGCCAAGCAAAATCTTATGCTGCCTTTTCTGCTGATAAACCACTCGCGCCATTCACCTTTGATCGACGTGAGCCCCGTCCAGATGATGTTGCCATTGAAATTCTTTACTGTGGTGTTTGTCACAGTGACCTACACTTTGCCCGAGATGACTGGGGCATGAGTCAATACCCTGTGGTACCTGGCCATGAGATTGTCGGCCGTGTAACCGCTGTTGGTGATGAGGTGACACGTTTTAAGGCGGGTGATTTAGTCGGCGTAGGTTGCATGGTCGACTCTTGCCGCACATGTTCTGCTTGTAAAGATGGCGTGGAGCAATACTGCCTGGAAGGGTTTACGATGACCTACGGCAGCCCTGACCGCCAAGACGGCACGCTAACCCAAGGCGGCTATTCAGATGCCATCGTGGTGAGTGAGCATTTTGTGCTGCAAATGCCAGAGGGTATTGATCTAGCCTCCGCGGCACCTATTCTCTGTGCGGGAATTACGACGTATTCACCGCTCAAACATCATGGCGTTGGTAAAGGTCACAAAGTAGGCGTGATAGGCATGGGCGGCCTCGGTCATATGGGCGTGAAATTGGCCAAAGCACTGGGTGCGGAAGTCACCGTCTTTACTCGCTCGGATGCCAAGGTAGCAGAAGCAAAGCGCAATGGTGCGGATCACGTAGTGGTATCCAGTGACCAGGCGCAAATGGAGGCTGTCGCAGAAACGTTCGATTTCATGCTGGATACCGTTCCTGTTCAGCACGACCTAAACCCCTACCTTACTTCTCTGAAATATAACGGCACGCATATTATTGTCGGCCTGTTAGAACCGATTGAGCCTGCTATTGAAGCATTCAATTTGGTGTTTAAGCGTCGCGTGGTAGCTGGTTCGCTGATTGGTGGTATCGCTGAAACGGAAGAGCTGCTCAAGCTTTGTGCAGAGCAGAACATCACTTGCGATATTGAGATGCTGGATATTAACAACATCAATGAGGGCTTTGAGCGTATGGAGAAAGGTGACGTGCGCTATCGCTTTGTGATTGATATGGCAACGCTGAAAGATACTGCTGCGTAGCGAGTTGTCATCAATAACCCCACCGTTGACTAACGGTGGGGTTTTCGCGTGAGAACCTCTGGGCGTCGAGGCTATCACACGTGGGCAGAGACCCGCAGTCTGACGTAGTCGGCGGTCCAGTTGCCTTGCCCATCACTTAGACTGTGAGAGAGCAGGTTAATCGTATTATCAATAATGGCTACCTGCAGGTCTTCCTCTAATCCGTGCAAAAACGGGCTTGCAAAGGTTTCGAGCCAGCCAGCAATACCCGTGGGTAGTGGTGTGGGGCGAGGGATTAGCTCGATAGAATCGACATGAAAGCCCGCCGTTTGAAGTAGGTTTGTGTACTCTTCCGGGGTGGGAAAGTACCAAGGATGACGGCCACGTGAGCTAATGCCGCGAAACTGCAGCGAGGCAATAAGCGCCGTACAAATGGCGGCCACGTTGCCATGCCCCCCAAACTCTGCAACAAAACGCCCGCCGGGTTTTAGTGCGCGTTTTACGCCGGCCAATACCGTTTGCGGGTCCAGCATCCAGTGCAACGCTGCGTTGCTGAAGACCGCATCAAATTCTTGGTCAAAGGGTAACTGGTGCCCATCGACAACCCTAGCGGTGACCCCGCGCTGTTGGGCGGCGGCGACCATCTCTGCGGAGGCATCGACACCCAGCACATCGGCACCTAATTGCATAATACGCTCGGTGAGCGCGCCATCACCACAGCCAAGGTCCAGGATGCGCTGTCCAGGCTGTGGCGCTAAAAGTTTCATTACATCGCTTCCCAACGTGGGAACAAAATTGGCGTGTTCCGCGTAGTGGCTGGCGTTCCATTCCTGCCCTTGCGGTGTCAGAGGGGTGTTAGACATTATCGGCTTCCTAGCGGCGTTATTTATCTTAGGGGGACCCAATGGCTTGATTTAGTATAGCTTGCTATCAATAGCATGCGTTAAGCCTGAATTCAGGAGTAAACGCATGGAACCAGGGCACTCTAGTTGTCATATCCGTTATATCAAGTATTAAGAGGCGAGACGAAATGAATGATGTTATCAAACTGCTTCAATCCCACCGCTCTATCCGCAAATTTACCGATCAGAAGATTTCGCGTGGGCTGCTGTTAGAGCTCATCAAAGCGGGCCAGGCCGCAGCGACATCAAGCCATGTGCAGGCCTACACCATTATTAATGTCACCGACTCAGCGAATCGCGAGAAAATCGCGGAATACGCCGGTGGCCAAGGCTATGTCGCCAGTAGCGCGGTTTTTTTAGTATTTTGTGCGGATATGAAGCGCCCGACAGAGGCGTCTGAACGGACAGGTGCCAACGTTGAACGAGGTATGACAGAGCAGCTATTGGTCGCCACCGTTGATACTGCTCTAGTGGCACAAAACGTTGCAGTGGCCGCCGAGTCTGAAGGGCTTGGCATTTGTTATATCGGAGGTATCCGCAATAATCCTCAGGCGATCAGCGAGCTTTTGCACTTGCCTGACCATGTTTATCCGGTGTTTGGTATGTGCCTTGGTTATCCGGCCCATGACCCTGAGGTTAAGCCGCGTCTACCGGTAGAGGCTATTCTCAAGGAAGATACTTACCGTGAAGATACTGAGCAAGTCGAGGCGTTTGACAGCACTATGCAGGCATACTACCAAACACGCAGCACGGGTAACAAAACGACTGACTGGTCGCATAATCTAACGCCGCTCTTCGATTCAAAACTGCGTCCTCACATGCGTGACTTTTTAGCGAAGCGTGGCTTTGAAATGAAGTAACCAACGAGCGGAGCATGAAGCAGCTCATCACCGTGGGGTAAGGCGTTTAAAAGAGCAGGTTTCTTGCGCTGCACGATAATCGCGTTCATCTATACTGGTTGCATGCCAAAAGCAGTGCCGATAACAATAAAAGGAGCTATTGATGAATCTTCAGCGCGCTTATTACCTGCTAGCAGCTTTTTACAGCCTGTTTCCACTTATCGGGCTAATGGCCATTTTCTCAGGCGGGGGAACACCGTTTGCTGTGGCTCACCTCGTGTTGGGAGTGCTCGCCGTGATAGGGCTGTGGGGCTACGTACTCAAACGTGGGTTTATGAATCCCCGTATGTGGCAGCCCTTAGCCATGGTGCTGGCAGTCATGGCAGTAGGTCAGATGCTGGTGATCTTCATCCTTCCCGTTTCCAGCATTGCACTTACCTGGATGCTAACAAGCAGTATCTTCTCCGTAATGCTGGTCATCGTGCTGTTTCACTATGGAAAACGTGATCAGCCACTATGGGCAACGCCTGTAGAGGCAGATGCTGCAAAGCAGCTTGCAAAAATGCTTGATAGCGCTTCGCCTTTATCTGCTGTTCATTACGAAGGTGAACAAGAAAATAGCGTTAACGTTACTAAGGTAGGCAGTCAATATCATGCCAAAGTGACGCGGCGTGGCAAAAACGGGCAAGAGACATTTGAACGCCACTTTCAGTATCCTGAAACACTGGTATTTTTTCTAGAAAAATTCGCCAGCATTTCAGTTCATGATTTTCGGCAAACGGCGCTTTCTTAAATCGTTGAACGAGCCGGGTTTTAAAAAATGCGTTAAGAGATAAATGTGTGAGCGATCTGAGGCTTTAATGTTTTTACGATATATTCGTATAACGGGATCAGACGCTCGCTCATCTCTTGTTTCGCCACATGATAGTCGATGTAGTAAGCATGGCGAGTACCATGATACACAATCGGCTCACTAACTTTGGTGAACTTAAAACCTGATATCGCCAATAAACGGGGAAGGCGAGGTTCCATCATTGCAAAAACATGTCGGCGATTAGTTAAGCCAACGATAGAGTAGGTGCATAAGAAAAGACCCAGGGCGACGAGTGAGAATGTCTTTGCCTCATCTTGTGAAAATAAAACGACTTCATTACCTGCTACTTCTTCTGGGGTGCTAGATTTTCGTGTTCTGAAATTTTTAGAAATGGCTAATCGTGATACTTCACACGTTTCAAGGGGCGGTAGCTTAAACGGCGTTAATGTAGGGTGGTTTAGTAACTGCTCCCCTTGGTTTTGAACAGGTAAATGATCAGGAGGGTTAGTGTTACCGGAAAAGGGCATGACTAATCTTACGCACCCTGCAAGAATGCCACTACGTTTGTGTTCTATCAGGCAATGAACCGAGTAATTATCGTACTCGTCGGACTCGTACAAACGCGCCTCATCCTCATGCATCTCATAGTTGAACTCTTTTAAAAAAACATCATGCCGTAGGCGAAAGGCGCGCCGTTTTTGGTCGTCGGTGTTAGCAATAAAAAAATGATATTCGTCGATAAATTTGTCAATCATCCCCTTATGATTACTTTTATCGTCAAACTCACTCTCTTGGGTGGTTTTCCCTGCTAGCATCTGTTGCTTCCTTCTGAGTGCGGCACTTACCAAAGTCGAATTTTTTCAGGTTTCCCTAGATGATAGCCCTGTCCATACTGAATGCCATACGAAAGAAGAACAGGTATCAGTGCTTCTTGATCTACAAATTCAGCAATAGTCTGTTTACCGAAACCTCTTGCTATATCGGCAATCGCTTTGACAAGCGTGTGGCTATCCGTATCGATAAGTAAGCTGCGAATAAAAGAGCCATCAATTTTAATATAGTCCACCGGGAGCTGACTAAGATAGTGAAAACTGCTAAATCCAATTCCAAAGTCATCGAGTGCTGTTCGGCAGCCTAAATCCCTTAAGGCTTGCAATACGTTGCGCGCTGTTGAGAAATCCGTAATAGCCGCCGTCTCTGTTACTTCTAAAATGAGATGATGGGGGTCAGCACCACTGGTTTTTAATTGATCTGCCAGAAACTGTTTTAAACCTAAATCATGTAAAGACTGGCCGGATAAATTTACAGCCAATGACAAGCCCTCTTTTTGTAGCGTTGCCAGTGCTGCTAGGCTATGGCGCAGCACCCAACGGTCAACTTGAACAATTAAACCGCTTTGTTCAGCAACCGGTATAAATTGTCCCGGAGCGACTAAGCTACCATCGCCATTGCGCATACGTAGCAATACTTCGTAATGCTTAATATCGCGGTCCTTCAGCCGCACAATGGGCTGCGCCCACAGTTCAAATTCGTCGTTTTCTAGTGCCTTGTGCAGTCGCTCTACCCAATAGACGCGTTCTTGAAGCTCATCTTTAGCATTTTCCGCTTGCTTGAGAAGGTACCAATGCTGGTTGCCACTCTCTTTTGCTTTGTACATGGCCATATCGGCGCTAGCTAACAGGTCAGCCGGTGTCTGCCCATTAACAGGGAATAGCGCGATACCGATGCTGGCGGAAACATGATGCTTTCTTTCTGTGGCTGAAAAGCTAAGGCCGTCCAGTAACTGAGCAATATACTCAGCCACGTTAATTGCTTGTTCACTGCTAATATCTTCCAGCAGCAGGGCAAATTCATCACCACCTAGGCGGGCAATAATGCTTCGCTGACTGAGATTTAAAAAAAGCGTATCAGCAACTTCGCGTAAAAGACGGTCGCCTACATGATGGCCACTGAGCTCATTGATCTCTTTAAACTGGTCTAGGTCTAGTAGCAAAACAGCGCCTTTGGCTTGATTAGCGATAGTGCGCTGCAAGGCATCTTGGAAATAGCGACGATTATAGAGTTCCGTTAATGGATCGTGTTCCGCCAGCCATGTTAAACGTGCCTCAGCAGCTTTACGTTCGGTGATGTCTAGCCCAACGGATATCTTAGAGGCATCGTGATTGTTACTGTTGGCCAAAGAAGCGTGGTACCAAACGACAGTAAAAGAGCGTCTATCCTGAGTTTGAAATGTCTTTTCTTCCTGGCTGGAAACACTGAGGTGAGTCACGGTGCTGCCATTAGCATTACTTTCGCTGTCGGCTTCATCCACATTGTTGCTAGGCAATCCCAAGTGAGCACTTTGATCAAAGATGTCAGAGAAATGGCGCCCAATGATATCGGCGTCTTTTAGCCCTAATCTTTCTAGCGTGTAGCCATTAATCAGTTGGATACGCCCAGTGCTATTTTGAACAACAATAAAGACCTGTGCAGTGTCGAGTAGGCTATTAACAAAATCACGCTCTTTGGCTAGCTCATCGACGCGTTCGGCTAGCTGTCCGCTATGTTCTTGGACACTCTGTTCCAGTGCTTCTAGCTGGTGGGAAAGCTCACGGGTTGAATCTTCCAGCCGATCAATTTCATTAGAAAAATGCCGCCGAGGCAATGGTAGTTTATCTCTTACAAGACGAAACTCACCGTTTGCCAGCGCAGGCAATAGGCCCGCGACTCGCCGTAGCCGATCCATTGGACCCAATAGGATAATCAACAGTAATAGCTCGGCAGCTAACCAGCCAACTAAGCCCACCACAAGTAGTGTCTTCGTTGCTGTACGAATAGCGGCGATCTGAGCAGTGATATCTGAAATAAGTAGGAAATACCCAGTGCTGCGCCAGTCGGCGTCTTCCTCCATATATACGGCACTTAATTCAAAATACCGGTTCATGTATTCAAGGCTGAAAGGCATGTGAACCAGTTGATTCAGAAAGACGTCTTGAGAGGCGCGTTGAAGTACAGAGAGTGTCTGGTCACGGTTTGTAAGCGCTAGAATATGGCCGTTCCAATCTTCCAGTAGAAGCGCCTCGGTGGGGAGGGAGCCAGTAATGCGCCCTGTCACCATCAGTGCTATTTCGCTATTAGAGACTTCTTTCGCTTGTCGCGTAACATCGGCAAGTGAGCGCGATAATACGACCATGCCGATGCTAGCGCCTTCCATAAGAACAGGAACCGCAGCAAACTGCTGGCATGTTATGGCGCAACGTAGTGTGGTAATGGGTGACTCTGTGGTTAGTACACTACTTATCCAGCCTTGAATGGGCAGATCAATCAGCGGGTCGTTGGCACCTGAGTAACCCACTCTTGCCCCTTGGGTATTAAAAACAAAGATTTCATCAATCCCCGCTTCTAATTGCAGAGAAGGCCACTGTGCTCTGAGCACATCAGCTAGCTCGTCCTGGTTATTCTCTTGTAGCGCGCTTCCAAGTTCCGGCGCCGCAGCGGTTAAGCCCGCCAACTGGCGTAAGTTATCCGATGAGCGTTGCATCGCTAAGCTTATCTCGCGCGTAAGCGTCCATTCCGCGACGTT
>NZ_JABUZF010000215.1:0-187 GCF_014897885.1 Halomonas sp. 3D7M
CGGCGTCGTGGCTAATCAGCTCGGTCAACCGTTCCTCTTGGAGCACCGCGCGACTGCGGCCCGCGGAGAGATCCAAACCACGGCGGGCTAATTGAGTATCGAATAATGAACGGCCAAACAGCTGGGCGGCCAGAGGGCTGGCTAGCGTGACGCTAGCTAGAGCGGCGGGGGTCAAGGCATAGCTGCC
>NZ_JABUZF010000215.1:212-24062 GCF_014897885.1 Halomonas sp. 3D7M
AAGTTCGAAGACAATCAGCAGCGTGGTGAGAGGAGCACCAAGTACCGGTGCGGTTACTGCCACCATGCCGCACACCGCATAAAAGATGAAGGTCTCTTGGCCGCCGCCAAGCTCTGCCACCAGAGTACCGGCTAGAGCACCAAAGAGAGTGCCGATCACCAGTGCTGGGCTGAAAGCGCCGCCGGCGAAGCCGAGCCCTAAGCACAAAGCGGTAGCGGCCAGCTTGAGTAGCAACACCAACAGCAGCTCGCCGCCGCCGTAGGCCCCAGGCAAAGTGGCGAAGCGCAGGGTTTCCTGGCCCATGCCGAGAATATCGGGTACCCAAAGAGCGGTCAGGCCGAGCAGTGCTCCGGCGAGAGCGGGGCGGAGGCTGGTGGGCAGCGGTAGTCGCTTGGCCAGTTGCCCCATAGCAAGAATGGCATGTATATAGGCTCCGGCCACTAAGGCGCCTAGGCCACCCAGAGCTAGGAAAAGGGCGAACTCCCAGGGCTGGGGGACGGCAGGCTCAGTAATGTGGAACAGCGCTCCTTGAGCCAGCAACTGAGAGGCTAGCACATAGCCGACGATGGCGGCGGCAGCCACTGGGGCGAAGGCGCGCAGGGCATAGTGGCGTAGTACCACTTCGTGGGCGAAGACAATGCCTGCCAGTGGCGCATTGAAGGCCGCCGCGATGGCGGCAGCTACCCCGCAAGCGATCGTAATATTGTCCTCTGAACGTCCCAGACGCAGCACGCGTGTAATGAGAGAGCCAAGTGTCGCGCCGAGGTGAACCAGGGGACCGTACTGGCCTACTGAGGCGCCTGCGCCTAACGACGCTAGGCCGCTTAACGCTGAGAGAATACCCGCCTTGGCGGGTAGGCTGCCTCGGCGGGTCTGGACGGCAGCGATGACATCGGCAGGGGTATGGGGGCGGCCCTCAGGCAGGCCGCGGTGTAGTTGACCAACGAGCAGCCCCCCAAGGATTGGCACTAGCAGAGTAGCCAATGTAACTAAAGTGGTGTCAGCAGCCATCATCTGGCCCCGGGGGGAGATCAGCAGTAGGTCGTTGAGCCATACCACCGTATTAACGAAGCCAACGGCAGCCAACGCCGCCACTCCTCCAACGCCACTTCCTAACACTACCAAGCCAAGGAAACGCAACACCGCCAAGGGGTGTCGAGTCGAAACGCTGTCTGTGCTGGGTGAGTCCATAGTCAAGTTATAGGCGCTATTGGGCCAGCGGACAAGGGAGCGTCACACTCGAACAGTCGATTGGCTGCTAAAAAAACACCCGCTTTAAGCGGGTGTTTTTGTCTGGCCTAGATGGCTTATAGCGCAGAGATTTTCGTACGCTGCTCTTCCAATAACTGCTTGGCAGCTTGGAATTCGGCGAGTTTGCCGCGCTCTTTTTCCACCACGGCTTCGGGGGCTTTGGCGATAAAGCCTTCGTTGCCGAGCTTCTTCTCGATGCCGCCGATCAGCTTGTCCTGCTTGTCAATTTCTTTGGCCAAGCGTTTGAGTTCGGCGTCTTTGTCGATTAGATCTGCCATCGGTACCAGCACTTCCATATCGCCCACTAGCTGGGTGGCTGAAAGCGGTGCGTCGTCTGGGTTGGCTAGCCAGGTGGCGCTTTCCAACTTAGCCAGCTTGGCGAGGAAGTGGCGGTTGCTTTCCAGGCGTTCGGCGTCTTCCGGTTTACCTTTGGTGAGCAGTACGTCCAGCGGCTTACCGGGGGCAATGTTCATCTCAGCGCGGATGTTACGCACCGCGATAATCACGCCTTTCAGCCATTCGATATCGCGAGTGGCCTGTTCGTCGATTTTGCTTTCGTCGGCTTCCGGCCAGGCTTGGAGCATGATAGAAGCGCCATCACCGACGAAGGTGCCTGCCAGCGGCGCAACGCGCTGCCAGATCTCTTCTGAGATGTAGGGCATCATCGGGTGGGCGAGGCGCAGAATGGTTTCCAGTACGCGGACCAGCGTACGGCGGGTGCCACGTTTGGCTTCTGCACTGGCATTTTCGTCCCACAAAACCGGCTTGGAAAGCTCCAGGTACCAGTCGCAGTACTCGTTCCAGACAAACTCATACAGCGCTTGGGAGGCGTGGTCGAAGCGGTACTCGTCCATCGCTTTGGTGACCTGGGTTTCAGTTTTCTGCAGCTGGGAAATAATCCAGCGGTCGGCCAGTGAAAGCTCAACGTCGCCACCCTCTGTGCCGCAATCTTCACCTTCGGCATTCATTAGCACGTAGCGTGAAGCGTTCCACAGCTTGTTGCAGAAGTTGCGGTAGCCATCCAGGCGGTTCATATCAAACTTGATATCGCGCCCGGTGGTTGCCTGGGAAAGGAACGTAAAGCGCAGCGCATCGGTGCCGTGGGCTTCAATGCCGTCTTTAAATTCGTCCTTGGTCGCTTTGGCAATGGCTTTGGCCTGTTTCGGCTGCATCATATTGCCGGTGCGTTTTTCCAGCAGCGCATCCAGGCTGATGCCGTCAATCAGGTCGATGGGGTCCAGCACATTGCCCTTAGATTTGGACATTTTCTGACCCTGACCGTCGCGCACCAAACCGTGTACATAAACGGTTTTGAACGGGACTTCGCCAGTGAACTTGAGGGTCATCATGATCATCCGGGCAACCCAGAAGAAGATAATGTCAAAACCGGTCACCAGCACGCTGGAGGGGTGGAAGGTTTCCAGTTCTGGGGTTTTTTCCGGCCAGCCTAGCGTGCCAAACGTCCATAGGCCCGAGCTGAACCAAGTGTCGAGCACGTCTTCGTCTTGGGTCAGCGCCACCTCTGTACCTAAGCCGTGCTTCTCGCGGGCTTCCTTTTCGCTGCGGGCAACGTACACATTGCCTTCGGCATCGTACCAGGCGGGAATGCGGTGGCCCCACCACAGCTGGCGGGAGATACACCAGTCCTGCAGGTCGCGCATCCAGGCGAAGTACATGTTTTCGTAGTTCTTCGGCACGAACTGGATATCGCCGTTTTCCACTGCTTCAATGGCGGGTTTGGCTAGCGTTTCTACCGCAACGAACCATTGATCAGTGAGCAACGGCTCGATTACATCGCCAGAGCGGTCGCCATAGGGCAGGGTGTTGTTGACTGCTTCTACCTGTTCCAAAAGGCCCAGGGCGTCCATATCGGCAACAATCTGCTTACGCGCTTCAAAACGGTCCAACCCTGCGTACTTGGCGGGTAGGCTGGCGTCTTCGTCGGGCTGGGGAGTGCCTTTCAGGTCAAAGATTTCAGCGCGCTCAAGGATGGTGGCATCCTTGGTGAACACATTGATCAGCAGGTGGTTCTGGCGCTTGCCGACTTCGTAGTCATTGAAGTCGTGGGCCGGGGTGATCTTCACGCAGCCGGAGCCTTTTTCCATATCAGCGTGTTCATCGGCAACGATAGGAATGCGGCGGCCGACCAGCGGCAATTCGATAAATTTGCCGACCAGCGAGGCATAACGAGCATCGTCGGGGTTAACCGCGACACCCGTATCGCCTAGCAAAGTTTCAGGGCGAGTGGTTGCCACGACCAGATAATCTTTACCATCGGTAGTTTTGACGCCATCGGCCAGTGGGTAGCGGAAGTGCCAGAAGCTGCCCTGCTGCTCTTTGTTTTCCACTTCCAGGTCGGAAATGGCGGTGTGCAGGGTAGGGTCCCAGTTCACCAGGCGTTTGCCACGGTAGATCAATTTTTCTTCGTGCAAGCGCACGAACACTTCTTGCACAGCTTTATAGAAGCCGTCATCCATGGTGAAGCGCTCGCGGGACCAGTCAACGCTGGCGCCCATGCGGCGCAACTGGCGGGTGATGTGGCCGCCGGACTCCTCTTTCCACTCCCACACCTTGTCGATAAACGCATCGCGGCCCAGGTCGTGGCGGGTTTTGCCTTCTTCCGCGGCAATTTTACGCTCAACCAGCATTTGCGTGGCGATACCAGCGTGGTCGGTGCCTACCTGCCACAGGGTGTTGTTGCCCTGCATCCGCTTCCAGCGCGTCAGGGTATCCATAATGGTGTCCTGGAACGCGTGGCCCATGTGCAGGCTGCCGGTCACGTTAGGCGGCGGAATCATGATCGAAAATGGCTTGCCACGGCCTGTTGGGACGAAGCGGTTGTCGGCTTCCCAGCGTTCGTACCAGCGGGTTTCGATCTGTTCGGGTTGGTAGGTCTTTTCCATGGGGAGTCGGCTCACGGCTTGCAAAAAAATGGTGGCAAGTATACCGCGAACGACCCCCTGGCGTCAGGGGTGTGTGGTACGAACATGCAAACCACGCATGGCGATTAATCCAAGCACTGGGCCGGGCAGTAGCCACCAGATTACCCAGGGACCTTGGCTGGCCCACAGGGCAGTGACTAGGGCAATAGAAGGAATCGTTAGGCCAAAACCAATAGCATTCATCATGGCAAGTGCCGCGCCGAGGCGCTCGGGTGGGGCGGCGGCTGACGCCAGCGCGGAAAACTGCGCGGAATCGGCAATCACGCTAATGCCCCAAATCCCTAACAGGGTTAGCAGTAGCCAGGGTGATGTGCTGCCTAATAGCGGATAGAGCAAACAAAGCGTGCCGGAGGTCGCTAGCGCCACAAAGGCCACTCGCGCACTGCCCACTCGGCGGCTCCAGCGGCCAGCCCATACGCAGCCAGGCAGGCCCAACGCAATCACCGCAAAACTTAGCCATGGCTGAAGGCCCGGCGCTGCGTTTAGGCGTTCCAGCTCTCTAGCAACTAAAAAAGGCACCAGCGCCCACAGGGCGTATAGCTCCCAGCAGTGGCCAAAGTAGCCCAGCGCCGCAGCGCGGAAGTGTTTTTGCTTGAAGGCAGCCAGTCCCGCCCAAGGGCGTCCGCCGCTGGCTTTGGCGGGCAGATGTGGCCCCACGCCTAGTTTAAAAATCATCAGTGCGGCGAGCAGTGCCAGGGCAGAGGCCAGCAACAGCGGCCACTGCCATGGCAAGTGCAGCGTTAACCCGCGCAGTAGATGCGGAGAAGCAATGCCCAGTGTCAGCATGCCGACCAACCAGCCCAGCGCCGCGCCTGCGTTGTTGGGTGTCCAGCTCACCACCAATTTCATACCGAGCGGATAAATACCGGCAAGACACAGCCCGACCCAAAAGCGTGCTGCTACCGCTAAGCTGACGCTCTCGGCTAAGCCAATAAACGCGGCGTTAATCAGCGCGCCTGCTACCGCAGAGATAGCGAACAAGTGGCTGGCGCGTACGCGGTCGGCAAGCCCAGTGGTAGCAATCAACAGCGTGCCGGTAATAAAACCTGCTTGCACTGCAATGGTGAGCAGCCCCAGGTCGCTTTCACTCAAACCAACGGCTTGTTGAAGCGCCAGCCCAACGCCGTTAACGCTGAACCAGAGCGATGTTCCAAACAGCTGGGCAATGACAATTACCGCTAATGGGGCGCGCGCTAAAAAAGCATGGGAAGATTGGGTGGATGCAAGCCGAGTGGGAAAGCGCATTGGGTGACTCTTCCGCTGAGTTGTTGTTATGTATGGCGCTAGTGTAAGTGGCTATGCATCAGTGGCCAGATGGTAAAAAGGTTACCCCAACTTATGCGGCACCACTTCATGACCCATTTCTTTATAGCGCTGCCAGCAGGCGCGTTTGGCGACCAGTACTTGTTGGTGCTGATTGATAATTTCGGCAATGCGGGCGTAGCGCTCCACGCCGTCGGGAATGTCAGGGTGCAAGTTCAGTAGTGCGGTTTCTTGCGTTGGCACCGGGAGTTGCTGCCAGCCTAGCGTTATCGGCACGCTGGCGGCCATATCGCTGTCTTCCAGCGCGTGGGGTAGGTAGGCATCTTCACGGAACTGCCAAAGGGCCTCGTCGGCCTGTTCGGCCAGGGCTTTATCTTCGCAGTGCAGATGCAACCGATAGCCTTTGCGATGGATGGTTTCGGCTAGCTTGCAAGCAAACTGGAGGCGCGCTTCCAGGGTAGTGTCAGGAAGGATATAAAAATCGATACGTGCCATCAAAGGCTCCAGCGGTGTTAACACGCTTAAAAGCTTCGCCTCCGCTGTGCGGCGGCGAAGCTCTGGGTCATACCAGCCGATTTACTCCGGCTGTTTTATACCAATCGGGTGAGCCAGCCGTGTTTGTCTTCGCTGTGGCCATACTGTATGTCGAGCAGTTTTTTGCGCAGGCGCATGGCAATGTCGTTGCTGCCATCGCCCTGTAAGCGAATGCGCTCGTTTTCAGTAACCAGTTCGCCAATCGGGGTGATAACCGCTGCGGTGCCGCAGGCAAACACTTCGGTAATCTCGCCAGACGCTGCACCTTCGCGCCATTCATCAATGCTGATGGCGCGCTCTTCCGGTGTTAAACCAGCCTCTTTTGCCAGGGTAAGCACGGAGTTGCGGGTCACGCCTTCCAGAATGGTATCGGTTAGTCGAGGCGTTACCAGACGTCCGTCCTTATAGACGAAGAACAGGTTCATGCCGCCCAGCTCTTCGAGCCACTTGTTTTCGGCAGCATCCAAAAACGCAACTTGGCCGCAACCATTGGCCGTGGCTTCTTGTTGCGCTGCCAACGATGCCGCGTAGTTACCGCCACACTTGGCAAAGCCGGTACCGCCGGGGGCTGCGCGCTTGTAGTGGGAAGAGAGCCAAATGGAAACTGGTTTAAGGCCACCTTTGAAGTAGGCCGCTGCAGGGGAGGCAATCACGTAGTAATCGACTTCGTGAGCCGCACGTACGCCTAAGAAAGCTTCCGAAGCAATCATAAACGGGCGCAGATAGAGGCTGCACTCGTCGGTATCGCTGGAAGGTGTGGGTACCCAGGCATGGTCTTGGGCCAGCAGTGCTTTCAGTGAACCGATGAAATCTTCATCGGAAAGCTCCGGCAACGCTAATCGGCGGGCGCTGCGGCGAAAACGCTCGGCGTTTTTCTCTGGGCGGAACGTCCAGATGGAGCCATCGGCGTGGCGGTAAGCTTTAACCCCTTCGAAAATTTCCTGGCCGTAGTGCAACACCGAGGCCGCTGGGTCGAGGGTTAATGGACCATAAGGGCGTACTTGGTGGCCGTGCCAGCCGGCGTCGACTGTCCAGCGGACGTGAGCCATATGGTCAGTGAAATACTTACCAAAACCTGGGTTTTGCAGAATGCTGTCACGAATCTCATCGGCCATCGGTTGGTTGGACGGCAGTATTTCAAAATGTGATTCAAGTTGGGTATCTGAAGCTGTGGGCACGGCGTCTTCTCTCCGCTATAGCTTGGCCCCGAAGGGCAAGTGTTAGTGTTTATATGGTGTAGCGTGCGACCTGAAAACAGCACGCACGCTAATGCCCTTAGATGTAACGTTTACGTCAACGAATGGCAACTGTTGATCGTCTGATTGTGATGTTAGCCGTCGCTATTTTCTACTTGTGCATCGGCCTCACGATCAAGCAAGTACTGGGTTAGTAGCCCAACCGGGCGGCCGGTAGCGCCTTTCTGCTTGCCAGAGTGCCAGGCGGTGCCAGCGATATCCAAATGCGCCCAGGGGAAGTGATCGGCAAAGCGCGACAGGAAACACGCTGCGGTAATGGTGCCTGCCGGGCGGCCACCAATATTGGCCAAGTCGGCGAAGTTGGAATCTAGCTGTTCCTGGTACTCGTCCCATAGCGGCAGATGCCAAGCACGATCCCAAGCCGCTTCGCCAGCGTCCAGCAGATCAAGTGCAAGGTCATCATCGTTGGAAAGCAGGCCCGTTGCGTGATGGCCAAGGCCGATAATGACAGCGCCAGTGAGGGTGGCAATATCAACCACGCTGGCCGGGGTAAAGCGCTCTGCGTAGGTAAGCGCATCGCACAGCACCAAACGGCCTTCGGCATCGGTGTTGAGCACTTCAACCGTCAAGCCTTTCAGGGTTTTGATAATGTCGCCGGGCTTGGTGGCTGCGCCGTCAGGCATGTTTTCAGCAGCGGCAACAATAAACACCACATTTAGCTTGGGCTTAATGGCGAGCACTGCTTTTACGGTGCCGAATACGCTCGCCGCACCGCCCATGTCGAACTTCATTTCATCCATGCCTTCGCCGGGCTTCAACGAGATACCACCGGTATCGAAGGTGATGCCTTTGCCCACGAGCACATGGGGCGCTTCTTCAGGATTTTCCGCACCCTGGTATTTCATCACGATCAGGCGAGTCGGCTCTTGGCTACCGCGCCCAACAGACAGCAGTGAGCCAGCGCCCAGCGCTTCCAGCGCCTCTTCATCTAAGATTTCAACCTCAAGGGCGCCTTGGGAATCACGGCCTAGCTGCTCGGCTTGCTCGGCAAGATAACGAGGTGTGCAGACATTACCCGGCAAGTTGCCCAAGGTACGAGTAACGTTGATACCCTGGCCAATGGCGGTGCCCAGTGCTGCACCTTGTTTGGCCATCGGTGCTTCGTCGGCATCGCTGACAATCAGATCCAGCTTGGTCAGGCTGGGAGCTTTTGTGGGTGATGATTTGAACTGGTCAAAGCGATAAACAGCGCGTTCCGCCGCTTCGAGTGTTTTACGGGCTTTCCAAGCAGTGTCGCGATCTTCTAGAGGAACGTCGGTAAAGGTAGCGCTAGCTTCGTCAATTGGCAGCTTGGTCAACGCTGCCATGGCAGCGTCTAAGGCTTTGATAAACGCCGCTTCCTGGCATTTGGCACGTTCGCCTAGGCCAACAAGCAATAAACGTTCGGCGCCCAGGCCCGGCGCAAAGGGAACTAGCTGCACATTGCCCAGCGAGGCATCAAAGTCGCCACGGTCAAGCAGCTGGCCAATTAGCCGTTCGCTCGCATCATCTAATTTGGCGACGGCGGGCAATAGGTCGCTACCTTTAAAGACAGGCAAAACGAGGCAAGCCGTTTCGGCTTTGGCTGGGTTCGCGGTCTGAACGGAAAATTCCATGACGTCTCCAACAAGACAAGCATCGAGTGATTCGGGATAATGCCCCGTTACTTGGGTTTTTGATAATCGGTTTTTGATAACAGGTTTTTGATAACAGTTTGATTAGTGTACCCAAGCCATGGGCGCATTGCATTGCAACCTGCGCTACTAGCCGGAGAGTGCGTTGATTTTATTTCGGTACTTAACTCGCGAAGTATTACTTACGATGTCAGCGGTGGCTGGAATTTTGCTACTGGTCATCATGGGCAGCCGTTTTATTCGCTATTTCTCTGATGCGGCAGAGGGTGACATTCCGGTCACTATCTTAGGCAGCCTGATGGTTTTTCACCTGCCAGGATTTATGGAGCTGATTCTACCGCTATCTTTTTTCCTGGGAATATTGCTGGCCTATGGTCAGCTTTATATGAACAGTGAAATTACCGTGATGGTAGCGTGTGGTATGAGCCCTATGCGGCTGTTGCGAGTAACGCTGCTGCCTGCTTCGGTCGTGGCAGTGCTGGTGGGGCTGTGTAGTTTGTGGCTAACACCGGCGGGCGCGTTACAAACTGAGGCCACGCTTGAAGAGCAGCGCAGTCGATTGGATGTGTCAGTACTGGCGCCTGGGCGTTTCCAGGATTTCGGTGGAGGGCGCACCGCTTACATCAGCGATTTCAGCAGCGATGGCACTGAAATGCAGGAAGTGCTGGTTCATGAGCAGCCTGTGGCTGGGGCGGAAAAGACCCATAGCTACGTGACCCGGGCGGGTTCTGGTTATCAAGAAACCAGTATGGAAACTGGCAGCCGTTTTCTAGTGCTGGAAGATGGCGAGCGCTATGGCGTAACGCCAGGTAAACAAGCTGCCGAGCGGTTAACGTTTGAACGCTACACATTGCGCCTGGGCTTGAGTCGGAATCGACAAGAGCTGGATGCTTTAGAGTACGCGACCACGACTGAACTATGGAACGACCCCAGTCCTCGTGCCCAAGCGCAATTTCAGTGGCGAGCGGGGTTACCGCTAATGGTGTTTGTTTTGGCATTGCTAGCCCAGCCGCTTTCCAGAGTAAACCCTCGTCAGGGGCGGTTTGCCAAACTACTGCCTGCCGTTTTTCTTTACGTCGCTTATTTAAGCCTGCTATTGGCCGCGGTGGATGCGGTCGGTAAGGGCGCGCTGGAAGTTGCGCTGGGGGTTTGGCCGGTACACGGGCTGTTTTTGGCGCTTGGCTGCCTGCTGCTATGGCACTCGCAACGTAAAGGAATGCGCTAATGAAGGGGCTAATTCATGCTTGCTGATCGTCTTGATCGTTATATTGCCCGTAATGTGTTGGCGGCCATCATTGTCGTCCAGTTCGTCCTGCTTGGCTTGGACATCACCATCGCCTATATCGGTGATTTAGGCGACACCCAAGGTAACTATACCGCGTTAGACGTGTTGATTTATCTGGGCATGCGCCTGCCTTGGCGATTTTATCAATATGCTCCGGTAGCGGTGTTGATTGGCGCGCTGATTGGCATGGGGAGCATGGCATCCAGCAACGAGTTAACGGTGATGCGTGCCGCTGGCCGGTCGCTTGCGCGGATTGTCTGGGGTGTCATGAAGCCGGTGCTATTAGTGGTCGTAGTGGTGCTGCTGGTCGCCGAGTTTGTATCTCCCCGTACGGAGCAGTTTGCCGAGGCATGGCGTTTAGAACAGCGCCAGGGGGAAGGGGCGCTGCTAACTAGCCGAAGTGGTTGGCAGTTTGAAGGAGAAAGTGTGTATCGCTTTGGCGCTATTCGTGCGGATAACGTGGTGCTGGATTTAACCCGCTATCGTTTTGATGAGCGTCGGCTAATTGAGGCTACCCATGCGAATCGCGCGCATTGGGAGGAAGGCGCATGGCAGTTGGAAGGCGTTACCACTACGCATATTTTTGATGACCATACAGAGTCGGAATATCAGCAATATGCAGGTTGGGATACTGCGTTAACGCCCACCCAATTGGAACGCTTGCTGCGTGATGTCGAAAGTCAGGCGCCTAGTGAGCTGTGGGCGTACGCCAACTTTTTGCAAAGCCAAAACCTCCAAGCTGACCAACCGCTGCTCTATTTCTGGCAAAAGGTGCTGATGCCGCTAACGATGGGATCACTGGTATTAATCGCCGCTTCCTTTGTGTTTGGCCCACTACGCACGGTGGCTGCAGGTACGCGAGTGTTTTATGGCGTGGTGACCGGCCTTGTATTTAAGTATGTACAAGACCTGCTGGCACCTGCATCAACCATCTTTGGTTTTTCGCCTGTGTGGGCGGTGTTGGTGCCAACTCTTGCCTGTGCGGCGGTAGGTATTTATTTCTTACACCGCAACGGCTAGTTGCGGCGGCGATACGTGAATGAGGATGAGCATAGTGACGAGCAAGGTGACGAACCCCCGGCGCTTTACCCAACTAGATAGCGTTTGGCCTGCTGGGTTAAGCCGCCGTTTAGGCGCGATGCTGTACGACGGATTTTTGGTCACAGCCATTTGGCTCGCGGTGACGGTGGCTCATCTGGCTTTTTTTCGCTTTGTGCTGGGGCAGCAGGCTGACGAGATAGGCACAACTCAATTTGATATCTGGAGCCTTAGGCTGATGTTGCTGTTCTTTGTCACGCTATTCTTTGTCTATTCGTGGCGGCGTGGCGGCATGACCTTAGGGATGCAGGCATGGCGGCTGCGGGTGCAAACCACCGATGGTCATGCGATTACACTTAAGCAAAGTCTCGTTCGCTGTGTGACAGCCTGGCTTTCCCTGGCCGCGTTTGGCATTGGTTACTGGTGGGTTTTGTTTGATCGACAGCGCAGAAGCTGGCCAGATATCGCCTCGAATACGCAAACCGTGGTGCTACCGAAAAAATAATTTTACCGCCTGCTTTGCTAAAAATATTGCTATGACAAGGCGTTATCATATGGCTCATTTTTATTAAGACGAATGGCTACCAAAAAGCATCTATTTCTACTTGAAAAGATGTATGCGAATCATTTACATTCATCTCATGATCTTTATGAGGTGTTGCCATGTACGTTTGCGTGTGCAAGGGAGTAACCGACCATCAGATTCGCCAGCACGTTAGCGATGGAGCGCGCAGTTGGCGAGAAGTACGCGAGGCCACAGGTTGCGGAACCCAGTGCGGAAAATGCGCTTGTTTTGCTAAATCGCTGACCCGTGAAGCGGTTCAGGAGGCTCGTTGCGAAGCGGATATGAGTCTCGCTTACGCTGTGTGACGCGAATCACTATTGTTAGATTTATCGTTAGCAACTATATGATTCTTTTGAATTTTTAGTCATTTCCTATATACTCCCAGCATCGTTGGGAGTAAGCCTATTTATGGCCTATACTCTCTAGTTAGCGTAATCGCACACTAAGAAAGGTGACGTCATGAAAGGTGATCCCAAGGTTATTCAGCATCTCAATATCGCCCTCGGCAATGAACTGGTAGCCATCAACCAGTATTTTTTGCATGCCAAAATGTACAAAGACTGGGGCTTTAAAGAGCTTGCCAAGTGGGAATACGATGAGTCCATTGAAGAAATGCAACACGCCGATAAACTAATCGAGCGTATTTTGTTCCTTGAAGGCATTCCTAACCTGCAGGATCTAGGCAAACTACATATCGGCGAAAATGTAAAAGAAATGCTCGAAAGTGATTTGAAAATCGAGCACGACGGCCGTAAAGACTACATCGAAGCGATCACCTACTGTGAAAGCGTTAAAGATTACGTAACCCGCGATCTACTGCGTGACCTGCTTGCCGATGAAGAAAGCCATATTGATCATATCGAAACGCAGCTTGGTCTGATCGATAAAGTAGGTATTCAAAATTACCTACAAAAACATATGCAGTTGGCGACTGACGAAGAGTAACGCTTGTTAATTTAATTAAAGCGTCAATCAGCAAAACGGGCAGCCATGTGGCTGCCCGTTTTTTTGGCTGTTTAGGCCTTCTATTTTTGAGCTTGGATACTGCTAGCGAGATAGTTTGCTTAAACCCATCAGGTTTGAAAGTGACACCGCCAGTACCGATAGCAAAATCAGTGCTAATGCGGGAATCAGCACCGCCCAGGGCGCTCGCTCAATATAGGGCATACCTTCGGCAAGGATTAACCCCCACTCTGGTGAAGGTGGGCGTGGCCCCAGGCCGAGAAAACCAAGTGCTGCCAAGGCCAGCGCTACGCCAGGTAAGCGCAGCATGGCGTGGCGAAACACTGGGCCAAGCACGGCCGGTAAGATGTAACGGCTCATTAAGCGGAAATGACCCACGCCTAGCATTGGCGTAATGCGCACTTTCACTTCCGCCACCAGTGCCGCTGTGTGCGCTGCAAGCGGAGCCCAAGCGACGGCTGTTACCGCAATGATCGCGCCGCTAGCACTTGGCCCTATTAGCCCCGCGACAATCAACCCCGCAATGGTGGGTGGCGTTGCCTTGGTGATTTCAATAGGACCCGTGGCGAGCTTGGGTGCTAGTCCAATCAGCAGCCCTATTACTAGCGAAAAGAATACGACGACCGTTGCCATGCCCATGGTGGACAGCGCTCCGTGAGCTACTCGCGCCAAAATATCGCGCCCAGTGCCGTCGGCGCCTAATGGTAACGCAAAGCTTGGTGACTCTAAGCGCATAAACGCGGAGCTAAACGGGTCACGCCCCATCCCCGCTACGATTAGCACAAAGAGCAGCAACATCGCGATGGCGGGCACAACCCATGCTCTACGTTGGATATTCTGTTCGCTATGCGCCACGGGCAGAGCCCCAAGCTGAAAAGCACGACCCAGTAACAGCGCGCGACCAATATTGGCCAAGCTGCCTAATATAATAGCGATAATCAGCAGAATCAGAATGCCGGTTTGTAGCGCAGGCAGGTCCTGGGCCGATGCTGCGCCAAGCGTTGCTCGACCCAGGCCTGGAATAGAGAATACCTGTTCGACGGCAATGGCTCCGCCCGTCAGACCCACCATGACCATGCCGACCTGAGGCATCAGGCTGGGTAAGGTGCGTCGCAGTGCGGCCATGACAATTCGGCTGCGTGAAAAGCCTGCTACGTTCCAGGTAGCGACCCAGCGCTCGCTGAAGGTGGCAGCAAGGCCATCGCTAAACAAGCGGCCCAACAGACCGCCTGCCGGAAGGCCCAGCGCAAAGGCGGGCAATAGGGCATAACTAAAACCTCGCCAGCCGTAAGGCGGTAGCCAGTTTAGCCATGCTGCAAACACGACTAGCAGTAGTGAGGCGAGTAGAAACTCAGGCAGAGCCGTCAGAGCTGCACCAATGGTGCCGGAAGAACGGCTAACCTGACCTCGCAAGCCACGCCGTACCACGGGGGTACAGATCAGCGTAGTGGTAACCATCGCTACCAGCATGCCAAAGGTCATTAGCGTCAGTGATACCTGGGCGCTCTTTAACATACCCGGTAGCACGGGTGCGCCGGAGATCCAGGAATTGCCTGCATCGCCATGCAGCAGGCCCGTCAGCCAGCTCTGTAGCTTCTCGAAGGGGCCAAGATCCAGGCCTAACTGAGCACGAATGGCTGCTAAGGCTTCGGGGGTGGCTTCCTGCTCGGCAGAGCGTGCCCGCAAAATGCTCAGTGCAGGGTCCCGGCCGGATAACCACGGCAATAATCCTACCAGCACCACCACACCGGCTAGTGTAACCAAACGTGAGAGCAGCGGAATAAAGGGCGTGATACGCAAGCTGCGCCATAGGCGCAGCGGTATGGCGGTTGTCATGCGTGGCGTACCCTTAGGAGTCACTGTCGACGTCGATGGTTGTCTGCTCAGTGATCAGCGCACGTTCGCGGGGGTCGCGCTCGGCGTTAGAGACCCGCGCTGACTCGCCCTGAATTACGCGTTCGTGGAGCATCGGAATAGCCGCATCAGTGCGCAAAATAGCTGCTTCCGCCTCGATAATTGCCTGACGGCGCTCATCTCCGGTGGGCAGCATGGCGGCATTGGCTAGCGCTTCATCGGCGGCAGGGTCACATAGCTGGGCGATGTTGAAAGAGCCCGCACAAGCGAAGTCGCTGAACATATAGGCCACCGGGTCGCCTGAATCGAGGACGGTGGCACGCGAAAGAATAAAGGCGTCAAACTCACCGGCTAAGGCGTCTGCTTCTATATGCGCGTACTCACGCACTTCTTGGTTCACGTTAAAGCCCGCACGGGTCAACTGCTGTTCAAGCAGTACAGCCACTTCGGGCAGCTCGGCGCGGTCAGTAAACGTCGCTAGGGTGATGTCAGTGCCGTTTGGCGCGGTGGGTGTCGTGCGATCTTCAAGCGGGGCGCGGTAGTCGCTTGCCCACGCTAGTGCCGGGCCGAGTAACCCTTCAGCGATATCCGCGCGCCCTTCGTAAACGGTATTCACAATAGCGGAGCGGTCTATTGCGTCACGAACGGCTGCGCGCAGGCCGGGGTCGGTCATTGGGCCTGATTCGGTATTCAGGTAAAGCGTATTGGTGCGTGGCATGGGCACTTCGTGGACTCGCTCAGGGTCAAGCAGCGCCACCTGAGACACTGGAATCGCTTCAATCACATCGGCCGCGCCGGTTCTCAAGGCTGCCGCTCGAGCGGTGCCGTCGGGGACATAATCAGCATCAATACCGGCCACTTTGGCGGGCTCGCCCCAGTAGTCATCAAAGCGATCCAGATGGGCGCTGCTAGTACCGTTGATCTCTGTTAATACGAACGGGCCGGTACCTGCTTTGATGGGGTTAACCCGGCCATCCTCGCCATAGGCGCTGGCGGCTAAAATCGCCAGCTGGGGGCTTGATAGGCGGTTGGGAATCAGCGGGTCATTGGTTGCGGTGCGCACAATCACCGCGTTATCACCATCGGCTTCGATGGTCATGTTCACGCCATCTAAAATGCGTGGTTTCGGTGCAGCCTGGGTGGCCGCAGTGAGAGCGTTCACTACGTCGCTAACGGTCAGTGTTGTGCCATCATGAAAGCTGACCCCATCGCGAATCACAAACCGCCATGTGTGGCCATCGAGCTGTTCCCACTCGGTGGCCAGAAATGGCTGTGGGTCGCTGCTGGCATCCAACCGAATGAGTGTTTCCGCCGTGCTCCAGCGCGACAGCTTGAAAGCATCATCGGAAAGTGGCGTTAATCCCGAGCGAGGTGGCTGTAGCATCGCCAGGCTGATTCGTTCACCGTCCTCTGAAGATGTGGTGTCACGCTGTTCATCAAAACAACCGGCCAGCAGTAACGGGGTGGCAAGGGCAATAGACAGGGAAAGGCGCAGCGGACGGGGGAACATCGTAAAAACTCCAGTTTGAAGTGACGGGCAGGAAAAATGGGTAGAAAAAATAAAAAAGTCACAGATACGTTATTAAAGTGCTGCTAACTCAGCTGCATTGCAGTTTGGATGCGCACAAGTAGGTAGTTGGGCAACGGCATTGATTAGCGAGCGCGTAGTCGGATGATGAGGGGCGCACCAAAGCGCTGCCGTTGAGCGATCTTCAACTATTTTGCCGTCATCCATGACCAGCGTGCGTTGGCATAATTGGGTGACCACCGATAAATCATGGGACACCATCAATAGCCCTGTGCCGCTTTCATCGCATAGCTTTTTCAGCACGCTAATCACCTGTGCGCGAACCGGCAGGTCTAGGCCGCTCAGTGGCTCATCGGCGAGTAAAAAGCGCGGGCGCGTAGCAATCGCACGGGCAATGGCGACCCGCTGAGCCTGGCCACCGGAAAGCTCATGAGGCAATCGGTCCAAAAACCGTGCATCCAAGCCAACTTGCTCCAGCGCTTCTCTGGCACGTTCTCCCGGGGCGCAATCAACGTTCAGCCTTATTAATGGCTCGGCCACTAGCGCGCGAACACTCATGCGAGGATCGAGGGAGGCACCGGGGTCTTGGGGAATATACTGAACAGCTCGACGGTACCATCTAAGCTTGGCCGTGGAGGCGGGACGTACCGTTTTATGCAGACAAGTAATCGAACCCGTATCGGGCGCTTCAATCGCTAACAGCGAGCGCAGTAATGTCGTTTTTCCCGACCCTGACAAGCCGACTAATCCGACACGCTCACCCGGATAAAGCCTCAGGTTGATGTTATTCATGATTTGTTTGCGTTCACCCGCCCGCCAAAAAACAGTACGGGGTAAAGAGACGCTTTTATAGAGCCCGTTTGCTGAGAGGAAGGCTTCCTGGCACTTAAAAAGTGGATGGCTCTGCATTTAGGCACTCTTCAAATAGTCGGTTGGGACTACTTCAGGCGGTTGCACATTATGCGCCGCCGCTACGAGCGCTTGGGTGAAGGGGTGTTGCGGGGAGGTGATTAGGGCGTCTAACTCGCCGCTTTCGATCATCGTTCCTTGTTTGATAATAACCGCCCGTTGGCATAGCTGCGCTGCCGCGTGTAGATCATGGGTGATGAATAGCAGCGCAGATGCTGCGCTGTCAGTATGTTGACGTAAGGCGCGTAACACTTGGGACTGGGTGACGACATCGAGCGCAGTGGTAGGTTCATCGGCAACCATAAGCGATGTTTTACACGCCATGGCCAGGGCAATACAGACCCGTTGGCGCTGCCCTCCAGAAAGCTCTGCTGGGGTGCGCTTGATTAACCGTTGGGGCTCTGGAAGGTCCAGTGATGCGATGAGTGCCACTGCGGCGTCAGTCGCGGCTTGGNNNTGCGGCGTCAGTCGCGGCTTGGCGCGATAGGCCGTGATGGCGTAAAAAGGGTTCCCGCAGCTGGGAACCGATAGAAACCAAGGGGTTAAGCGCCGAAAGTGAATCCTGAAACACCATTGACACTCGTGAGCTTTTTGGCCGCTGTGTTGCCGGTGTCGCAATCGCTTCTTGGCCTTGAATCCGTATACTTCCCTGAGCTTGAGCATTGGGGGGCAGCAAACCGAGCACAGCTTTAGCTGTGAATGATTTTCCCGAGCCAGATGCACCCAATAGGCAAACTCGCTCGCCGAGCATAACATCAAACGAGAGTCCATCGACAACCTGCTGCTGGCCGATTTTAATGCGCAGATCACGCACGGATAACACTGGGTCGCTGCACATTGACACCATCGCTTGCTGAACCGCTCAATAAGATATTTTGGTTATGATATAACATTGGCTGGTTGGGCATCAATCTATGCGTTAATGCTGCGTCTAAAAAGCGTGTTTCAGTGGTTAAAACAACTAGTCAAAACAGCGAGTCAAAAAGTGGTCGAAGAAGCTAAGAGGTGCCCATAAAAAAAGCGCTGATTAACTCAGCGCTTTTTCTCTTAAGGGGCAGTAGAACAATAACTTACTTGGTAGCAGTAGATAGTGTTTGGGTCTGTCCCTCTTGGCCTGCATCAAAGGCATCAGCATGCTCATCAACAGCAAAGGTTGCGCGGCTTAAGCGGCGTACACGCTTCATAAACAGTGCGATACATACCAGTGTTCCCAGCGCCGCGACGATACAGCTTGTTTGCAGTGGTAAGCCAAAGCCAATCGGTGCGTAGGCTAAATAGGTAAAGGTGGCCATGGTCATAAAGACAGCTGGGATCGAGGTAATCAGATAAGGCTTACGTGATAGCACTAGGTACATGGTGCCGACCCACAGTGCGATAACCGCGGTGGTTTGGTTGGCCCAGGAGAAGTAGCGCCATAGCAGGGTAAAGTCCATGTGGGTAAGCGCGTAAGAAGCAACAAACAGTGGCAGGGCGATCAAAATACGCTTAATAATCGGCTTCTGCTCAACCTTGAGATAGTCAGCAATAATCATTCGTGCACTGCGAAAGGCGGTATCGCCCGAGGTAATCGGCAGCACAATAACCCCCAGCACGGCCAGCGTGCCGCCAACAGCGCCAAGCATGCTAATAGATACTTCGCTGACCACCGCTGCAGGGCCGCCAGCCGCCAGCACTGCGGACAGCGATTGTTCGCCCTGGAATAAACTCATGGCGGCGGCGGCCCAAATCATCGCAATCACGCCTTCGGCAATCATCATGCCGTAAAAGATTTTACGGCCATTGGTTTCGTTTTGCGTCGTGCGTGAAATGATGGGGGTTTGTGTGGCATGGAAGCCTGAAAGAGCACCGCAGGAGATCGTTAAGAACAGCAGCGGGAAAATGGGCGCTCCTTCCGGATGCATATTCTGGAAAGAGAGTTCTGGAATCGGTGCGCCGGTAACAACCAAACCAATACCGATGCCTGCGGCGCTGAACAGCAGCAAAGCGCCAAAGTAGGGGTAGATACGGCCAATGACTTTATCAATCGGTAGCAGCGTAGCAACCAGATAGTAGGCAAAAATCGCTAGAATAATGAGCGTTAAAGAGAGTGATGTCATATTAGAAAGCAGCGCTGCGGGCGAGGTTACAAAGACCGTGCCCACCAGCAGTAACAGCAAAATAGCAAAGCCGTTGACCACATGCTTCATGGTTTTACCGAGAAATTTACCCGCCAACTGAGGCAAATGAGCCCCGTGATTGCGAATCGAGATCATACCGGTGAGGTAGTCGTGTACGGCACCTGCAAAGATGCAGCCAACCACAATCCATATAAAAGCCACTGGGCCATAAAGCGCGCCTAAAATGGGGCCAAAAATCGGGCCGACACCGGCAATGTTAAGCAATTGAATAAGTGAGTTGCGCGTGGTGTTCATCGGCACATAGTCAATATTGTCACGCATACTAAACGCCGGTGTTTGACGCTTGCGGTCAGTAACAAACACGCGCTCAACAAACTTGCCGTAGGTGAAGTAGCCCACGACTAGAAGAATTATCGATACAATGAAGGTGATCATTCAGGGCACTCAGTCTCAGGGGGATTAATAGGGTAGTGCATGCTAGTGAATTACTTGTTAGCACGCTTATTTGGCCGGGCTGAATGTACCGACTCATCAGGAGAATCGCTTTAAGACTTTAGTGGCCAATGGTGCTAGCAAGAGCAATCATCAACACAAAAAAGGGCAGCGCTGTGCTGCCCGATATATCGCTATATTGATGGGGTTTTAACCGCTACGATTCAACGACGCCGCAGGCCATGCGCGCACCGCCACCACCTAAGTGGGGATCATCTGAATACGTATCGCCGCCCGCATGGATCATCAGGCTACGTCCCGGCATATCTGCCATGCTCAAGCGCGGTGCCAGCACTGGCAGGTTGGCTTCGCCATCTTCATTCACCGTGAGAACCGGTAGGTCACCCAGATGGCCATCGCCGTAGGGGCCTTGGTGGGTACCAGCCTCTTCAGGATCGTAATGACCACCTGCAGACAGCGCTGCTGTCATTTCGCCGCTATCGTTTTCCGCAGGCTCGCAACTGGCATTTTGATGGACATGAAAACCGTATACGCCGGGCTCTAGGTCAGTGAACGACGGCGTAAGCAATACGCCATGCTCAGTATGCTCAATAGCGACAGTCCCAATAGACTCTTCAATTCCTTCAGCGCTGACCTTGTGCATTTCAACGTCGAGCGTCTCATTGGCCTGAGCGGTGGTTGCCAGCAATAGCCCCGCGGCAATACCTGTTAGCGGTAGTGAATAACGCATAGTGCAATTCTCCTTTCCTTATCCATGGAAGCTCGTATGACGAGTTGCCATTTCAAGGTAGCTTCCGCGAAGCAACTCTGCCAATGGATTGGGCGTTGGGCTATTTGCTTTCTTGATGCCGCTAGTAGCGGATGACATTGAACCGTTAAGCCGCGACAATAGCGCGCTGCTTCAAATCACCGCGATTTGTTATCTCAATTGCCGTTACCGGGGAGTGCCATGTTGCCATTGAACATCCTTTATCAGGATGAGCACCTTGTTGCAGTGCATAAGCCGTCTGGATTACTGGTGCACCGCTCGGCGCTGGCGCGTGGAGAAACAGAATTTTTGCTTCAACGCCTGCGTGACCAAATTGGCAAACGAGTGTATCCGGTGCATCGGTTAGATAGACCCACCTCTGGCGTGATGGTGTTTGGTTTATCATCTGAAGCGGCAGCCGTGTTGAGTGAAGGCTTTAGCGAACGGCAGGTAGAAAAACGCTATCTGGCGGTAGTGAGGGGCAAGGCGCCGGAGCAAGAGCGCCTTGATTACCCACTACGGGAAGAAGATGGCACGCGCCCCAAAGCCGAGATGCCTGCTATGCCCGCGATGACCGATATTCGTCGCCTGGATAGCGTTGAATTGCCTGTGCAGGTAGACCGCTATCCAGTGGCGCGCTATTCGCTAGTGGAAGCGCGGCCTATGAGCGGGCGGCGACATCAGATCCGTCGCCATCTTTCTCGGCGTGGTTATCCGATTATTGGTGATGCCAAGCATGGCAAAAGTGTCCACAACCGCTTTTTTGCGGATCAGCTGAATGCTCCCCGTTTGCTGTTAGCTGCCACCTATTTAGCGTTTGATCACCCCTTAACCGATAAGCGCATCCAACTAAGCTGCGCACTCGATGCGACCATGAGAAGCCTATTTGAGCAATTCGGCTGGGCTGGGCATCTGCCGCTAGATAGCGTGCGCACCCCAGCCATTTCAACGCCCGCTGTGCTTCAGCGGTAGTTGTGACGAATCGAACCGTGCTGTCAAATAGCATGTTGTAAAATAGAGAGCCTGTAATGTCTTCGGATTATGACTTTCGCTTTGGCGGCATTCGCCGCTTGTATGGCCAACGTGCTGCCACGGCGTTTCGCCATGCCCATGTTGTGGTAGTAGGTGTGGGTGGCGTGGGGAGCTGGACGGTAGAAGCGCTGGCGCGTTCTGGCATTGGCAAGCTAACGCTGATTGATTTGGATGACGTATGCGTGTCCAACGTCAATCGTCAGCTCCATGCGTTAGACGGCACGATTGGTCAGCCAAAGGTGGACGTGTTGGCCGAGCGTTGTCGATTGATTGCCCCGGAGATAAACGTCGTAGCCGACAGTGCTTTTGTCACACCCACTAACCTTGCCGAGCGTATCCCCGATGATGCCGATCATGTGGTGGACGCCATTGATAGCGTGATCGCCAAGGCCGCGCTAATCGCCTGGTGCAAACGGCGTAAACTGCCGATTACCGTGACGGGAGCTGCAGGCGGTCAGACGGATCCTACCCGCATTCAGGTGGCAGATTTAACACGTACTGAACACGATCCACTGCTTTCTAAAGTGCGCTCGCGGCTGCGCCGTGATTATGGTTTTTCGCGTAATCCTAAGCGGCGCTTTTCCGTTGAGTGTGTCTATTCTGATGAGCAGCTGGTGTACCCTGGCGCTGACGGCGAAGTCTGTCTGCAAAAGCCCGGCAATGGTGACGCGACCCGTTTAGACTGCGCCTCAGGCTTTGGCGCCGCCACCTTTGTCACTGGTACGTTTGGTTTTGTCGCTGCCTCAAAAGTGCTCGAACGGCTGGCTAAAAAAGCCGCTAAGCCCATGCCTTCAACAACGCAACAAGAGGAAAGTGAATGACTGCGCCTGTTCCCGGTATATATCGCCACTATAAAGGCAGCCTTTACGAAGTGCTGGGCACCGCTCAGCACAGTGAAAATGAAGAGGTGCTGGTAGTTTATCGTGCGCTTTACGGCGACTACGGCCTATGGGTGCGTCCGCTTACAATGTTCACTGAAAGCGTTAACAAAGACGGCCAGCCACAGCCGCGCTTTGCGTTAGAGAAAGCGTTTAATTAATTCGGCGCTCCCTAATAGCGACAACACTCAATAGCGTTACGTTTCCCCCTTCGATATTTATGCGCCACCCGGGTCTTTTCTCAAAAAGTCCCGGGTGTTTTTGTCGTGCGCTATTGCTTATATTCCAAAATGAGCTATGTTTATAACAATTGTTTTGACGGGATTATGCCTTGCGCTGCTGTTTAAAGCGGCAGCGAGAAACGCTAGGAGAGATGCATGCAAACACAATCGTTAGAGAAGGGCGTTGCTATTACTTCACAGCTCACGGTCGAGGAGCTTGAGCAGGTAAAAGCTCAGGGCTTTAAAACGGTGATCTGTAACTGCAAGCCTGGTGAAAGCGCTGAGTTTTCTGGAGAGGATGCTTACCGCTTAAAAGCAGCAGAACTTGGCCTTCATTGGGTGCACATTCCGGTGGCCCTCGGCGAGTATAGCCAAGTGGATGTCGCTGCTTTTGCTAAGGCGTTGCAGCAGCTACCTCGGCCTATTTTGGCGTTTTGTCGGTCAGGTAAACGTGCTACCCATCTTTGGGCTTACGCAAAGCGCCATACCGAAAAATGCGATCTGGCGGAACTATTTTCCGCTGCCAAAGCAGCCGGTTTTGATTTGGAAGAGCACCGTCAAGGGCTTGAAAATCAGACAGCGTAGGCGTGCGGTGTGATGTGCCTTAGTCAGTGCTATTACCAGAGCGAGTACTCCCCATGAACATAGAGCGTTGGGTGCCTGTGGTTGGCTGGCTGCGGCGCTATAACCGGGCTGTGTTATTTAAAGATTCGCTGGCAGCCGTAATTGTCACGCTAATGCTGGTGCCCCAGGCGCTGGCCTATGCCTTGCTGGCTGGGTTGCCGCCAGAGATGGGCCTGTATGCCAGTATGCTACCGCTGGTGCTTTACGCCATCTTTGGTACCAGTGCCAGCTTGGCGGTAGGGCCGGTAGCCGTGGCAGCGTTAATGACGGCGTCGGCTTTAAGCAGCTTTGCTACTCCAGGCAGCCCTGAATATATTGGCGCTGCACTGGTGTTGGCGGCGCTTTCAGGATTGATATTGATTGCCATGGGCGTACTGCGGCTGGGCTTTTTGGTCAACTTCTTAAGCCATCCGGTTATTTCTGGGTTTATCACTGCGTCGGGAATCTTGATCGCCATTAGTCAGCTCAAGCATATTCTAGGTGTTGAGGCTGCGGGGCATAATGTCATCGAGCTGCTGGGCGCACTGTTCAGCCAGTGGCAACAGGTCAATCTCATCACGCTGCTGATTGGTTTAGGGGTGTGGGGCTATCTGCTGGTTTGCCGCAAGCGCTTGAATACCTGGCTGATGGCGATAGGTATCTCGGCCAGCGCTTCTGGATTGATGGTCAAAGCCGCACCGATTTCAGCGGTGATGGTGACTACGCTGCTGGCCTGGCACTTTAACTTGGGGCAGTACGGCGTGGATCTGGTCGGCTTTGTGCCTAGCGGCTTGCCT
>NZ_JABUZF010000215.1:24068-30414 GCF_014897885.1 Halomonas sp. 3D7M
CGGCTTGCCTGCCATTACGCTGCCTAGCCTAGATCAGTCGCTATGGCTTGGCCTGCTACCTGCCGCTTTATTGATCAGTTTGGTGGGCTTTGTAGAATCGGTATCCGTGGCGCAAACCCTGGCGGCTAAGCGCCGCCAGCGTATCGATCCTAATCAAGAACTCATCGCTCTTGGGATGGCCAATTTGAGCGCTGGCGTCAGCGGTGGTTCGCCGGTTTCAGGTGGGTTTTCACGCTCGGTAGTGAACTTTGAAGCGGGCGCGGCAACGCCGTTGGCCGGGGCATTTACCGCCTTAGGTATTGTGCTTTCTACGCTGTTGCTCACGGGTCTGCTGGCCTTTCTGCCGACGGCGACATTGGCCGCTACTATTATCGTCGCCGTGGGCACATTGATTGATCTGCCCGCAATAAAGCGCACTTGGCAATACTCCCGCAGCGACGGCGTGGCAATGGTGACGACCTTGCTTCTCACCCTGCTGCACAGTGTCGAGGTCGGAATTATCAGCGGTGTGGTGCTGTCACTAGGGCTGCACCTGTACCGCACCAGCCAGCCCCATAGTGCCGTGGTGGGGCGGGTGCCGGGCACCGAACATTTCCGCAACGTGAAGCGCCATGAAGTCGAAACCGATCAGCATGTGGCCATGCTGCGCATTGATGAAAGCCTTTACTTTGCTAACGCTCGCTACTTAGAAGATACCGTGATGGCGCTGGCTGCTCGTTCCCCTTCGTTAAAACATATTGTATTGACCTGCCAGGCGGTGAATGTGATTGATGCGTCCGCGCTTGAAAGCTTAGAAGCTATTAACGGCCGGTTAAAAGATGCTGGCGCAATGCTGCACTTGGCGGAAGTGAAAGGCCCGGTGATGGATCGCTTAACCAACACAGCGCTTTACCGCGAGCTAACAGGGCAGGTGTTTTTTACCACCTTTGAGGCTTGGCAGGCGCTGGCTCTCCCCGCACAGAATGAAAAGCCGCACCCCTGCACTTAATGGTCGCCGTTGATTGGAGAAAATGACGTGAACGCGTTAGCTTAGCCCTAACGTATTGACGACACTCCAGGGAACGGCCATGACCTCGCTATCACCGCAGCAGACGCTGAAGGCAGTATTCGGATTTGATGATTTTCGCGGCGGCCAGCAGGCGGTGGTGTCCAGAGTGTTGGAGGGGCACTCCACGGCGGCGATTTTTGCCACCGGGGCGGGGAAGTCACTCTGTTATCAGTTGCCTGCACTTCATCTTCCACACCTGACGCTGGTGGTATCGCCGCTGCTGGCACTAATGCAGGATCAGCTCGCTTTCTTGGCACGCCATGGTGTTGCAGCCGCCAGTATTGATTCCACCCAAGATCGCGCTACGACCCGTGATGTGATGGGGCGCGCCAAAAACGGTGAGCTGAAAATCCTCATGGTGTCGGTGGAGCGGCTTAAGAACGAGCGCTTTCGGCACTTTCTACGCCAGGTTCAAATATCGCTGCTAGTGGTTGATGAAGCGCACTGTCTCTCTGAGTGGGGACATAACTTCCGCCCCGATTACCTTAAACTGCCCGATTATCAGCGTGAGTTTGCTATTCCCCAGGTGTTGCTACTGACTGCCACGGCCACGCCAGCGGTTATCGCTGATATGCGTGAGAAGTTCTCAATCGTACCGAAAAATGTCATTACCACTGGCTTTTATCGCGCTAACTTAGAGCTTCTGGTGGTGCCCGCCATGGAAAATCGTCAGCAACAGCTGATTGATTGGCTTATGCCACAAATGCCGCCTGGCAACGAAGCGCCTACGATTATTTACGTCACCTTGCAGCAAACTGCCGAGCAGGTGGCAAGTGCGCTGGCCGCCCAGGGGATTACTGCCCAGGCGTACCATGCGGGGCTGGATTCAGCCCGCCGCGACGACATTCAGCGCCAGTTTATGAACGGCGAATCGCCCTGCATTGTGGCTACCATTGCCTTTGGTATGGGGATTGATAAAGGCAATATCCGCAACGTTGTGCACTTTGACCTACCTAAATCGATTGAGAATTACAGTCAGGAAATTGGTCGGGCAGGGCGCGATGGACTGCCTTCCACCTGTTTAACCATTGCCGGACGCGATGGTCTGCGGGTGCTGGAGAACTTCGTTTATGGCGACACGCCTGAGTACGCGGGTATTTTGCGCTTACTGGAAGAAATTTCATCAGCCGGTCAAGCGCCAGATCGCCAGTGGGAAGTGCTGCTCAATACACTTTCCCGAGATAACAATATCCGCCTGCTGCCACTTAAAACGCTACTGGTGCGGCTGGAAATGCACGGCATTATTGCGCCGCGCTTTGCGTTCTTAGCCGAGTATCGGTTGCGCTACCACATTGAGCCTACTGCCTTGGTGGGGCGCTTTGAAGGAGAGCGGGCGGCCTTTGTACGTTTGTTAATCGACAATATTGCTATTGCTCGTACTTGGGGGACGGTGGATTTTGAGCGACTGCATCAGGCTGGGCAGGCACAGCAAATTGATGCTTCCCGTGCCCGCGTCATTACCGCGCTTGAATATTTCCAAGATAAAGGCTGGCTGACCCTGGAAGGTAAACGCATGACCGATGTGTATGAAATTTGTCAGCCGGAATTTTCGGTCGAGGCGGTGGCGAGCCAGTTGTTTAATGAATGCTTACATCGGGAGCGAATCGAAATTGAACGGTTGCACTCCATGCTGGCACTGTTTGAGTCGCAAAGCTGCCTGACTCGGCGGTTAGCTGAGCATTTTGGGGATACCACCTTTGATGGGCCACTTGATACCGAGCAGGGCCGCTGTGGCCACTGTTCGGTATGCTACGGCAACCCGGTTCGGCTACCGGATGCGACGCCATTAACCGCGCTGTCTGAGAATGATTTTATCCGCTATGCCACACCGCTGATTGAACGCCACACCGAACAGTTCGGCCAGCCGCCCAACGCCCAGCGGTTGGCGCACTTCTTATGCGGTTTAACCATGCCGATTTTTACCCCACTCAAAGCCCGCGGCCTTAACGGCTTCGCGGTCTTTGAGCAGCGTGCCTACCCTGAAGTGCGGCAGTGGGCGGAGCGCTGTTTAGCTAGCTCCGGCAGTTAAAGCATTACTCCCAAGCGGGGAACGGATCGGGGAGCTGCTTCCAGGCTTCCATACCTTGTAATAGCTCAGCTTCGCTTAGCAGGCAGGCGTCTAGTGCATCACGCATCTTGGCTTGGTCCAAGTTCTGGCCGATAAACACCAGCTCCTGGCGCATGTCGCCAAACGGCTCCTGCCACTTTTCCATAATGAACTGGCGAGTTTCAGGATCTTCCGGCCAGTTAGCTTCGGGGATAGCTTTCCAGAACACGCCCGCTGGGCCGTGATGAGCAATACCACCTGCTTGGCTCCATTGGCCTGCGAAGCGAGGCCGAGTAGCAAGCCAGAAAAAGCCTTTCGAGCGTAGCAGCCCTTTACCAAACCACCCTTCATTGAGTAAAGCGTGGAATTTCTGCGGGTGGAAAGGGCGGCGAGCGTGGTAGGCAAAGCTGCCAATACCGTACTCTTCGGTTTCTGGTACATGCTCGCCACGCATCTCTTTTAGCCAACCAGGCGCTTGCTGGGCGCGCTCAAAATTGAACTTGCCAGTATCAAGCACCTTCTCTAGCGGCACGCCACCTTGAGTGATGGGCACCAGCTCTGCATCAGGGTTTAGTGAGCGCAGAATCGCCGTTAGCGCATCAAGCTCTTTTTTATTGATCAGATCCGTTTTACTGATCAGTAATACATCACAAAACTCGATCTGGTCGACCAGCAGGTCCGCGACGTTACGTTCGTCGTCGTCACCTAAGCTTTCGCCCGCTTCAGCGAGGCTCTGCGCTTCGCGGTACTGCTCAAGAAAGTTGGCTCCATCGACAACAGTGACCAGCGTATCAAGGCGTGCAACGTGGGAAAGGCTCTGGCCGCTTTCATCTTCAAAGGTGAAGGTTTCCGCCACTGGTAGCGGTTCGGAAATCCCAGTGGACTCAATCACCAAGTAATCAAATTTACCTTCTCTGGCCAGTTGGCTAACTTCTTCTAGCAAATCTTCACGCAGCGTGCAGCAAATGCAGCCGTTGCTCATTTCTACTAACCGCTCTTCAGAACGGTTCAGCGCTACCTCGCCATCTAACGTGGACTCGCCAGGGCCGCCACGCACTAATGCACCGTCGATATTGACCTCGCTCATATCGTTGACAATCACCGCGACGCGACGACCTTCGCGGTTAGCCAAAATATGATTGAGTACGGTGGTTTTACCTGCACCTAGAAATCCTGAAAGCACGGTGACGGGCAGGGGAGAAAACACGGTCATTGTGAATGCACCTCTAAGCGGGTTTTTATAAACGGTGTTGTGTTATGTGATAATATAACATTTATTCGGCGATTAAAAAGACCTACTAGAAAATGGCATCCTCTGATTTTTCGTTGCAAATGGTGATTAGCGCTTATATTGCGTTGGGCAGTAGCCACGCAAAATATCCGGCGATCGCAAAGCCGTATGCTTCGTCGTACGACCAGTAACACGCTTGCGCCACAGTCGAAACGAGTCTGGCTTAAGCTGGTGGCGCATTACCTCTATGACGTCCGGCTCGCCTAGGCCAAACAGAGTGTCGATCGCTTCAAACGGAGTGCGATCTTCCCAAGCCATTTCAATCACGCGGGACTGCTCTTCTTCGGGTAAACGACGGAAGCGTTTCACAGCTGCTTTAGGCATTGGTCACCTTACATATTGATGAAGCGTGCAAGTAACGGGTGGCTATTAATTGTACCAGTATTGGACGTTGTTGTTTCGTATGTACTGGTATTTTGAGGAGATGTGCAGTTGTGAGAACAGTTTACTTTATTGCTAGAAGTGCGCGAAAAAGGCCATTCATCAATACGGGTTCGTCGCGGCGGATGTTGAAGCCTGCTTGTTGAAGCAGTGGCGTTGCCTGGCGGGTGATGTCGGTCGCGATCAATGAAGTAATGACGTTCAGTGCTCGCCGACTTGGACCAGCAATGTGGGTGTCGGGTTGAAATTTATCCATAACACAGAGCTGCCCGTCGTTTTTCAGTACCCGGTGCGCTTCGGCTAGTCCCTGTTCAGGATTGGGCATCACCGCCAAAATAAGATGCATCACAACGACGTCAAAATGCTCATCTGGGTAGTCCAGTGCAGCAGCATCCATTACACGACATACCACGTCACGTTGCGCATGTTCCGCTCGCTCACGGGCTCGCGTCACCATCGCGGGGGTTAGGTCGGTTAAATGGATTTCTAATTCGCGCGGTAAATAAGGCAGGTCTAAGCCGGTGCCTGCACCCACCAGCAGCACTCGCATGCCGGGTTCCCAGTCAACTTGGTTAAGCGCACTTCTGCGGGGTTTACGAAACGCTTTAGTCGCCACCAGATCATAGATTGGTGCGTAAATGCTATAGCGCAAGCGATTCCAGGCGGTGGTATTTACCATAGGGTCTCTACCTCGATATAGGATCGTTGCCTCGACAAAAGATCTTTACCTCGAAAGGGATGCCGCGCACGCTCAATGAATCGCGTTTAACGTCTGCGAAGGGCTTTCGCCAAACTGTTGCTTGTAGTCATGAGCAAATTGCCCCAAATGCCAAAAGCCCCAGTAGGTGGCAATTTCAGTCACTGTTTGGTGGGGCTCTGCGCTGCGCAGAGCACGACGTACTCTATTCAGCCGCGTTAAACGTAAAAACTGCAGCGGACTAATACCCAGGATAGACGTAAAACTGTATTGCAGCGTACGCCTACTGACATGAGTTAGCTCGCATAACGTTTCCATGGTGACTGGACCTTCCAGGTGCTCATCAACATAGCGCTTCACCCGGTCAACCACTGCTTTTCGATGAGGATAGCTGGGAGGCAATTCATGGCTTGTTTGGTTGGCTTTTAATACTTCCATTAGGCCTGTTAGCAAAATATCTTGATGAACGTTTTCAGCGATGGGGCCTTGTTGATTTGAGAGTAAGCGTTCAAGTAAAAAAGACACAGCATGCAGAGTTTCAGGCGCTACCCGGCGGCGGGGTGAATCTTGCCACTCATGATCAAGTATCACCCCCTGTCGCTGGGCGGCAGCCTGTAATAACGGCATACGTATCACTAGTCCATAGATATCAAACGCCTCGGGGGTTACCAGCTCAAAATCACGACCGCCGGGGTGACACATCACCTCATGTTCTTCCAGCGCCTGCCCATTAATTCGTGACCCTGGTGCCTGAGTGGGGATGCCCAGCCAGAGAGAGTCAGCCCACACTCGGCAGTCTTGTCGCAGCGCTTGCCCGGTATGTTCTTTAAACACCTGCATGGCGGGTAACTCAATTTCATCTAGTCGCCCATAAAAGCGGCC
>NZ_JABUZF010000209.1:0-1786 GCF_014897885.1 Halomonas sp. 3D7M
CAGCCACTAAGCTGGATGCTGGTCACCCCGATGCGACTACCTACTGTGCGATGGCTAAGCGCTTTGCGACTGACGTCGGCTTCAAAGTGTGTGATGAAGCGCTGCAGCTCTATGGTGGCAACGGCTACATTAAAGAGTATCCAATGGAGCGCTATGTACGTGACTCCCGTGTACATCGTATTTTGGAAGGAACCAACGAAATCATGCGGCTGATTATTTCCCGCCGCGTGCTCTCTGATGGTGCCTCTGAGCTGTAGCCAACCACCACAAGGACAATGGAATGAGTAGCGTACTGTTTGCTGAACACGCCACCCAAGATGGCCATATTATCGGCGAGATCACCCTTAACGCCGAGCGTTCGCTGAATGCCCTGACGTTAGAAATGATTGAAGAGATCCTGCCGCGCTTGAAAGCGTGGCAAACCGACGAGCGAGTTGTCGCGGTTCTGCTGGACAGCGCCGGTGAAAAAGCGTTTTGCGCAGGGGGCGATGTCGTCAATCTGTATAAAGCGATTAAAGGTGACGGCGAACCAGACTTTCCTGAGCGCTTCTTTGAACACGAGTACCGCCTGGACTACCTGCTTCACACCTATCCCAAACCGGTTATTTGCTGGGGCAGCGGTATTGTAATGGGGGGGGGAATGGGGCTGCTCAGCGGTAGCAGCCACCGAATTGTGACAGAAACCTCTCGGCTGGCGATGCCAGAAGTGACGATTGGCCTTTACCCGGACGTTGGCGCTAGCTGGTTTTTAAACCGCCTGCCAAATGGTACTGGACGCTTTCTAGCCATGACCGGCAGCCAAATAAACGCCCCAGATGCCGTTCATCTCGGCCTTGCCGATCGTGCGATTGCTAGCCATTACCGCGCGGACCTGACGCAAAAACTGATGGATGCCACCTGGGGAGAAGGAAAGCAAACTGACGCCCATGGTGTCGTCAATCGCGTGCTGCGCGAATTTGAACAAGCCTCTCAAGAGGTATTTGCCGAGCTGGAATCGCCGGTTCAAAAATCCGCTGCCTTGATTCGTGAGCTAATGGATCATGATACGGTTGAGCAAACCGTGGATGCCGTGCTGGCGGTTCGTAGTGATGACAAATGGTTCAGCAAAGCGCAGAAAACGCTTTCCCACGGCAGCCCCGTATCAGTGAAACTGATTGATGAGCAGCTAAAGCGCGCCAAGCATATGTCGTTGGCTGAGGTGTTTCAGTTTGAGCTGGCACTTTCAGTGCAGTGTTGCCGTCATCAGGAATTCCCCGAAGGCGTACGTGCGCTGTTGGTCGATAAAGACGGTAAGCCTGCCTGGAAATACCCAGATGTCGCGTCCGTCGAACAAACTTTTATCGATGAGCTGCTGGCTTCGCCGTGGCAAACGAGCCCTCTGGCGGATCTTCACTAAGCTATTTCTTCAAACCATTTCCCCAACCCAATTCACCGTCAATTTTCGAATAAGGACAATAAAGATGACCACTGTCGCGTTTATCGGTTTAGGTAATATGGGTGGCCCCATGGCGGCCAACTTGGCGAAAGCGGGCTTTAACGTTCGCGCGTTCGACCTTTCTGAACAAGCCTTGGAAACGGCTAAATCCCAAGGCTGTGAAGTAGCAGTCTCTGCAAAAGCAGCGGCCACCGATGCAGACTTTATTATTTCCATGCTCCCCGCAGGCAAGCATGTACGTGGGCTGTATGTGGATGGCGACGAGCCGCTGTTTGATGTCATCAAAAAGAGCGCTCTAGTGATTGACTGCTCGACGATTGATGCGGATACCGCCCGCAGCGTTGCGGCCGC
>NZ_JABUZF010000235.1:0-303 GCF_014897885.1 Halomonas sp. 3D7M
CGCCGCCGCCTGCCAGTATGCTCTGGAGCACAATATCGCTGACTTAGCCGACGACCATCGCCGTGCAGCACGCCTGGCGGAAGGCTTAGCAAAACTGCCTGGCGTTGAGATTACCGCTCAGGCAACCAATATGGTGTTCGCGCACTTTCCCGACGAACATGTACAGCCGCTCTCTGCTTGGCTGAAAGAGCATGGCATTTTGATTGAGCTACTTTATGCCACGCGTTTTGTTGTTCACCGTGATATTGATGATGCCGATATAGATAAAGTCACCGCCGTTATGCAGAGCTACTTCAGCCGCCT
>NZ_JABUZF010000235.1:316-9588 GCF_014897885.1 Halomonas sp. 3D7M
CCGCCTCTAGTCAGCCTTGAGACCTGTCAGAGCAACGTAGACCCCAGCGCTAAGTGTATGGCGATAACCGCCATCATCAGACCAATTAGCCCATCAATGGTACGCCATGCTACCGGGCGGGAAAGCCAAGGCGAAAGCGCGGCCCCGCCCCACGCTAACAGGCTGAACCAAAGAACAGAGGCAGTCGACGCACCGGCGACGAACACACCTGCGCTCTCCTGCTGAGCACCAATGGCAGGAATTAACAATAGAGTGTCCAGATACACCTGGGGGTTCAATACCGTAACGGCCAAGGTCGCCAACAGCACTCCGCGCAAGCTGCGCGCTTTTACGCTACCTGCCTCCAATCCTGCGCGCCCGCTAACAGCCCGCAGTAATGCCTGTGCAGCCAACCAGCTTAAAAATGCTACGCCTACCCAGCGCATGGCTTCCATTGCGTTAGGCATTGTCAGTAAAAACGCGCTGGCACCAAACATACCAGCGGTTAGCAAGATGATATCCGCGCTCATACACAGCCCCGCTGACCACCAGTGATGCTCACGACGTACGGCCAATCCCAGCACGTAAGCATTTTGCGCCCCGATAGCCATGATGATACCGCCAGATACGACCAAGCCCGTTAAGTAACTTTCCCACATTGCCCTGTCCCCAGTGCCAGAATTAGCGTCGCTTTAAAGAATCGTGGCACTAAGATAGCGGGCAACCTGAATAACTAAAAATCATCCTGCTAATAGGGTATTAGTTTTTCTTATATAAAAACCGTATTGATGGTTTGGGAAATGATGCAGGATGATTAACCAGCGGCCTCAACGGGCGCTTGCTCCTCCAAGGCTTCAACAAGTGACTCGGCGAAGCGGAGAGCTGAGGGGTGAACGCCCGCTATCCAAAAAGAAGAGGGCAAAACGATAAAATCCCCACGCCGGACGCTGGGAAGATAACGCCACATACCACTGGTATCGATATGATTTTCTATACCTACCGGAAATGCACTCTCGAGAACAACCAGTCTCGCTTCTGCCACATTAAAAAGCTCTCTAATGCTTACCAGTGAATAGCCCCATTGATTGGTTTTTTCTGTCCATGCGTTGCGTAAACCCAACTGTTTAAGCACACCCTGAAACATACTGTTGTCTCCATATACGCGGGCATAATGCTCGTTGACTAACTGGACGATGAGCAAAGGTGGCTGAGGTTTTACGTCGCTCTTCAATGTATCGAGATGGGATCGTGTGTTCGACACCAGCTGTTCTGCAGCTTCTCTTTGATTGACAGCTGTACCAATCTCAAGGGTAAATATATCGAGACTTGTCCACAGGCTGTCGCTTCTGTTGCTGACATAGGGATAGGATTGGATAATGGTGATGGGTGCAATATCCTGTAACCTTTGGCCTAGGCGAGTCTGTCTAGGCGAAAGAAGTATTCGCTCTGGTGAAATATTACTGAGCAGTTCCATATTTGGAAAAGTCTGTGTTCCAATATCGGTGATATTAGTATCTTTATATTCAGCGCCAGTCCATGTGTGAAAAGCATCAACATTACCCAGCGATACAGAGTCAAGATCAAGCGAGAGAAGTGTTTCTGCAATGGTCCAATCAAAAACAGAGATGGAGGAGTGCGCTTTATCTGCCATTGATGAGTTGGCTGCTAATGAAAAGCATGCGATGTAAACGGTCAAGCGCCAGTTCTTTGAAATAAATTTTAAAGGATTCACGTCAAGCCTCTACTGGAATTTATTTATATTTTTATTAATAACCCTGCCATTTCTTTATATATTAATTTTGTGGGGATTAGATATTTTTGATGACTGAATAGAATTCAACCCTGCTGGCACAGGGCTGAAAACTCATAACCGGTATTTTTTTCAAAAGTCGTACTTCATTGTCATCATGAAGTTTCGAGGTGCGCCGTAATAATTGTGCTTTGTCCCGCCTCTGACGGTAGAGTAATACTCTTTATCAGTTAGATTATTGCCATTCAGTGAGATATCCAAGTTCTCATTTATTTGGTAACCGACCATTGCTGACACTGTTGTGTAGCCTCCTTGCTCAGTGCGAACATCACTACTTTCGGCATAAATTCCACTATAGATATTAACACCTGCACCAATGCGCCAACCTTGATCTGGGTTGGCGCTGAACCGATAGCGTGACCATAGGTTGAAGTTATGTTCTGGCGTATCCGGCGAGAGTGTGAGGCCTTCTGAGTTGGCATCCTTTACGAACTCAGTTTGAGTATAGGCATAGCCTGCACTCAGGTCCCAGCGGGGCAATAGTTGGCCGCTAACCTCTAGCTCGAAGCCTTCGCTCTTTGCTTCGCCGATAGGAATCGAGAAGCCAGGATTATCAGGATCGGTATAGGCGCGGTTGGTGTCTTCGATACGGAAAACCGCAGCATGCCAGTTCAAGTTACCCTCAGCATATGAGCCTTTAATACCGGCCTCGTATTGCTCACCCTTTCTGGGCTTAATAGGGTTGCCATCAGTTCCAACAGCCGTTTGCGGCGCAAAAATGCCAGTGTAGCTTGTATATAAGTTGAGCTCTTCGCTGAGGCGATAGATCAATCCTGCGTAGGGGATAAATTCGGTGCCATCATCCCCAGACGCTTCACCACCAAGAAAGTTATTGGTTTCCCACCAATTGATACGGCCACCAAGCGCAAGTGTAAAATCATCTAAAATATTGAATCGGAACTGACCATAGGAAGCATGTTGTTCGATATTAATTTCAGTTCTACCTGGGGTGCCATCAAAACCTGATTCTGTGCGGTTATTGCTTGGATCGAACAGATTCTGGGGAAGATATTGAGGGTCACCGTAGACCCATTCATTGCTTGCCTCGCTGTTCTGATAGCTGGCACCAAAGACAGCTTCATGGCTCGCTCCAGCCAATTGAAAAGGAGAGCTAACCTGTGCCTCTATATAATCGTCCTGCTTCTCCAGATCCCATGCGATCTGACGAATAGCAAAATCGCCTGTATTTTGATCAGCAACTAGAATCCCTTCACTGCTTTTTCTCAGGCTTGCATCGCGATCCAGGCGATTAGCCTTAAAGGTTATTTCGCCACCGTTAGCGAGGCGATGCTCAAGTTCTACAAAATAGCGTTGCGCGTCTCCTGTTTGCTTATCCCAATCGGATCCGAGGTAGGTCGAGCGGTCTACATTAGGCAGGGTGCCATCACTGTATGCCGGTAACCCAGAATGAGGACGAAACTCTTCATCTTGTGCAGTAACGCCCATTGAGAGTGTCGTTTCGGGAGATAAGTCGAACTCAAGCGTGCCGTAGCCAATTTGGTTCTCTGAGTAAACGTGATCAATAAAAGAGTCTCTATCGTCGTAGACACCAACGAAGCGCCCCCGCACTCGTCCTTCGCTATCAAGCGAGCCAGTAACATCGACAACACTCCGATAAGCATTATCCGTACCGGCAGAGAGGTTAACCGAGGCTTGTGTTTCAGCTAGCGCGCGTTTACGCACTAGGTTGATGGTGCCGCTGGGCTCACCGGATCCATGGAGAATTCCCGCAGGGCCGCGCAACACTTCAATACGATCAAGCAAAGCCGTATCGAATACACCAGCGCTTTCCCAGGCGCTGCCCGCATCCTGAACTGGACTGCCATCCATGAGAAAAGAATCGATATTATAGCCACGAGACTTGATCACGTACTGATTGGGACCGTACTCATTTACGGTGACACCTGTGACATTTCGCATAGCTTCAGATAGTGAAGTTGTTCCCTGGTCATCCAAGCGCTCTCGCGTCAAAACGCTAACGGACTGCGGCGTTTCCTTAACCGAGCGCGCCCCCAAGCCGATGGTCGCGCTTTCGCTCGTATAGGCATCGCTGTTCTCGGTCATACCGTAAGGCAGGCGCTCTCCGGTTACTTTCATCGCCGAAAGCGCCACCTCGCCAAGCCGCTCCTCCAACCGATAACTACCATCCGCGCTACGTACAGGCGCAAGGCCGGTACCTGCCAACAAGCGCTCCAACCCTTCGTTTACTCTATAGCTGCCTTGCAGCCCGGCGGTTTGTTTGCCGGCGGTCAAGGTGGCATCGAAAGCAATCTCGATGCCTGCACTGACCGCGAAACGGTTCAAGGCCGTGTCGAGTCGACCTGCTTCGATGGAATAGCGTTGCGAAGCGGCGGCACTCTGCCCTGCTGCTTGCTGAGCAAACGCTGTTGCGGGCAGGCCCATCAAGCAACTGGCGAGCAGGCAATATTGGATGACTCGCGGAATGGCGCGAGCCAAAGGCGTTCGAATAAAGCGAGAGTGCGCTTGCTGCGTCGTCATGAAGATCCCCGTTGAGTGATGCATTTTTTATGTCTACATCTTCTATTCCGAACGAGAACGAGAATCCCTCAATGTTTTCTGAAATTTTTTCTTTCTAGTTTTCATTAGTATTACGCGATGCGACCGTAACCCATAATGGCGTTCGGTAGACCACCTTTAACGACAGTGCATCGGCAAGACTAGCCAGGGCGCGGTCGGTATCTTGCAGCGAGAACACACCGCTCACCCGCCGGTCGGCCACCTCCGGCGCACAGCGCACCACACCATGGCGATAGCGGGCCAATATCTCGACCACCTCACTAACCCGCATGTCTTCGGCCACCAGCCGCCCCTTAAAACGGGCCAATCCAGCGGGTTCCAAGGACGCCGGTGGCGTTACCCCATCGGCGCTCATGGCGGCTTGCTGGCCAGCATCCAGTGTCGTCCGTTCATTGCTCCCACGCCGCTCCAGGGCCACCCGCCCCTCGTAAACGGCCACTTGGGTGCTGTCAGTATGCTGTTGCACGCTGAAGCGGGTACCCAGCGGATAGGAAAGCCCCTCCTGGGTCATAACGCTGAACGCCCGGGCATCCGGTGTTTTTGATGTGGTAATCAACACTCCGCCACGTAGCAGATGGAGTCGCCTTTGGTGGGCATCAAACCTTATGTCGATGGCGGTATCGGTATCCAACACCAGGTGAGTGCCATCGCTCAGCGTCACCTCTCGTATCTCGCCAATACCGGTAGCGTAGTCAGCGAACTGGCGTTGCCACTGAGGCGTATGCGGTAGCCCAAACCCCAGCCCGCTTAATAGCACGGCCAAGCCACCTCACTGCAGCAAACCCCGCTGGGAGACCTGGGAAGACGAAAACAGCTCGCTACGGGCAGCGTGGCGCGGCAGCGCGGCCAACTGACCATCAATCGCCTGCAACTGCTGCCAAGCGCGCTCATGTTCCGGCGACGCTTGTCGCCAGGCCAGGCAAGCCTCGCGCTGGGCCTCGCTGATATCGTCGCTCCATAGGCGGGCCATCCACAGGCTGGCCTGCTCTAAAACGGCAGGATCAATGGCCTCATGGGAAGCGTCGGCGGGCTTGCAGCTCATGGCATTCACTTAGGGTTGAGATTCACTTATCGCGCGGTGGCAGGTCAGCAGCGCCCGGGCGATATATTTCTCTACCGAAGAGACCGAGACACTCAGCGACTCGGCGATGTCTTGATAGCTCAGGCCGTCCAGGCGACACATAAGGAAGGCCCGGCGAGGCTTGTCGGGAAGCTCATGGAGCAGCGTATCGATCTCTACCAGCGCTTCGATAGTGAGTGCTTGCTCCTCGGGAGAAGGCACGTGTGTCTCTGGAAGCAGGCTGAGGGTTTCCAAATAGGCGGTTTCGATTCGCCGACGGCGGTAATGGTCGACGACCAACCCTTTGGCGATCTGGGTCAAAAAACGACGTGACTGTTCGGGCGCTGGCGTAGTGCCACGCGCCAGTATGCGCAGGTAGGTATCGTGCGCGAGATCAGCAGCGGTATGGGAGCAGCCCAGCTTGGCGCTCAACCAGCGCCGCAGCCAGCTATGAAGATTGTGATAGAGGGCATCGAAAGGAACCTCACTTCCGCCCTGTTGCTTTATCGATACCATCGCCCGTTGCCATTGATTGCCTGTGCCAACTGCCCCCCAAAAAAAGGGGCAAAACCAGATGCAAACAATAAGTGATAATACTTATCATTACAAACAATATAGCGATGTAAAGCACCTTCAGATAACAGATCGGTGCTAGGGGGTGGTTGGCTCCTCCAGGGCCTCGACGAGGGATTCGGCGAAGCGGAGAGCTGAGGGGAATCCTCCCCATAGCCAGTAATTGATAGGGATAATTATATAGTTTCCTTGTCTCACGCTTGGCAAATGCCTCCACTGACCATCAGTGAGTAATTGTCTCTGCCTTCCAGGAGGATCATAGGGACTATTAAGAAAGATCATTTTAGCATTAGTGTTAAAAAGTGGCCCTACACTGGTAGTTGTAAAGCCCCATTGCCCTGTTTTCTCCTGCCAAGCGTTTCTAAGCCCAAGACGATTTAACACCATGCCTTCTATACTTCCATTGCCATGAACGCGGGCATGGCGCTCATCCATTAGGCGTATAATTAACAAAGGAGTATCAATACTATTAATTTGCTTTTTTAAATCGTCAAAGCGGTGGTTGGTTTGCTCAATATACTGCTCCGATGCGGCAGGGGCGCTGACCAGATCGCCAAGCATTCGAGTCACGTCTTCAATAACGTTCCAATGGTCTTGTTCATTATTAGTATTGGAAAACTTATAAAAAGGGTACTCCTCAACGTCAGCAATTTCTCTGAGCCTTGGTATTAAACTGACATGGGCGGGCGGTGAAATCAGAATACGCCGTGCAGGAAGGCTTGCAAGAAGTTCAAGGTTAGGAAGGTGAAGATATCCGAGGTTAGTTGCACGAGGGATAATTCCGTCATATTTCTCGTATATTTCGAGTCCTGCTAGGAACCTAGGTGGGTGGCCAATAGCGTTGAGTGTCTCTGCGATGGTGAAATCAAACGTCGCCAAGGGGACTGTGCTACTATCATCACTTGCCATTGAAACGTTGCGAATAATTAATAAACCAATTAGTAATATGATTGATGAGGTAATTCTTTTGTAACGTGTAGGACAGCGAAAGGCACCATTTTGATACTTCACTACTATGTCTGTGTTTTGCGTATAAAGACGTGTCATGATGATTGTTAAGTGTCCAGGTTTACCGGGCAAGATCGGTTATTAGACAAAATGACAGCGGCCAGATGGCGGGCAATCTGGCCGCTGATGCTTTTATGGCGAGACCAATAGGATGATTTATCTACGCTTGTTACCTCGTTGTCTCATCTCGCGATAAGGAGTTGCATGCGCAATGATCACCACTGATAGGATGCTGTGCCGACAATACTACGAGGTTCTCCATAGAAACACGCATAGGAGCAAGACTCGATATAGGTTTCGTCGGTTAGGTTGGTAGCATTAAGTGACAGAACCCACGGGCCTGTCTCATAGCTGACCATGGCGTCAACAAGGGTAAACGCGGGCACTTCACCATCAATAAAGGAAAGTGGCTGGGTTGAACCCACATAACGCACGCCAGCACCGAGTTTCAGACCTGGTAAACCGAAGCTACCCAAGCGGTAGTCACCCCAAAGCGAGAATTGATTATAAGGCACCCGAGCAGACCGTTCCCCTACCTCATCGGGAGTAGCTGGACTGCTTTTAGTGGTGCGGGCATCGGTATAGGCGTAGGCTGCGACCAGGTTGGCGTTGGGGCCGATTGCTGTCTTGGCTTCCAGCTCAACGCCACGAGAACGCACTTCCCCCATTTGTCTCTGGAAACTGGTGTCAACTGGATCGGTAACCAGTACATTTTCTTGGGTCAGCTCATAGGCGGTGGCAGTTAATAGAGTGTCCGACCCCTCTGGTTGAAAACGAATACCTGCTTCGTACTGCTCACCTTGGGTGGGCTTGAATTGGTTACCGTTGCGGTCGGTGCCAGTCGCTACCTCAAAAGATTGACTGAAACTGACGAAGGGCGCTAAGCCATTATCGGCTAGATAAACAAATCCGATGCGACCAGTGAAGGCATCATCATCCTGTTGCTGCCCTTGGGAGGGATCGAAGTATAAAGAGGTTTCTGTATCGGTCCAATCTTGACGCCCGCCCAACATGACAACCCATTTATCGGCAATCTTCATTTGGTTCTGAAAATACAGACCCACCTGCTCATTGCGGTTGACTTGCGAGTAGGAATAGGGGGTACTCTCACCTAGCTCGCCGTTCCCATAGATAGGATCGTAGAGATCCAGAGGTGGTACGGTTCGACGATAGCGTTCGGTTTCGTGGCGTTGGCGAGCATAGTCGAGGCCAACCAGAGTGGTGTTGGCAGTTGCCCCAGCCTCCCAGTCATACTGCAAGGAGGTATCTGAGGAAAGTGCCCTGGAGGCATCGCGCCGAACATTTGCATATCTAGAATAGAGGCGCCCATCGGAGCTTAAAGGGCTCTGAAGAACACCAATATTGTCGATATCTCGATCGGCGTGGAAGGTACGTAGACTGTGGCGAAGTTTCAGCTGATCAGCGAAGTTGTGCTCTAGTAGGTAGCCAAGAGAGTAGCGCTCATTATCGTACTCATCGAAACCGGGTTCTCCCACGAAACGTTCCCGAGGAATATCACCATTGGGATTAGGAAGAATGGTGCCATTGTTTGGCAATCCAAAGAAGTAGACGCTTTGGTCGTGCTGATATTCGCTCAGAAGAGTTAGTGACGTGTTCTCGTCGGACTGCCATTTGAGAGCGGGGGCGATATAGGTGCGATCATCAGGCACATGGTCGATAAAAGTATTGCTGTCGCGGTGTAGCATAGTCAAACGATATGACCACTCTCCATCTTCATCCAAAGCATCGGAGAAATCAGCAGATACTTGTTTATGGTCAAAACTGCCTGCTTGAACATTAATTTCGCGCAAGGGCTCTGTAGTAGGACGTTTGCTAACTGCATTAATCAAACCACCAGGAGAGGCCACACCATAGAGAATTGATGTGGGGCCTTTGAGTACTTCCAACCGTTCAAGGCCGTAAAGTTCCTGCTGCCCATCGAATGAATTTGCTTGATATTTGCTGCCATCCCGATATGTGGTTGGGACTTGAAAGCCACGAACCATTTGGGAATCACTGGTTTTATCGATTGCGCCGAGATTTGCGCTAGTAACACCGGCGGTATAGCCTAGCGCTTGGTAAGTGTTTTGCGCTCCATAGTTTTGAAACTCTTCACTACTGACGACCGAGATGGACTGTGGCGTTTCAATAATCGGTGTATCGGTCTTGGTGCCTGTTGCGCTACGAGTAGCGGCAATACCCTCTACCGGCCCCCAGGCTGTCTCATGCATCCAATCCGCCTCCACCTGCACTACCGACAACGCCACATCAGCCGCCCGCTCTTCCAACCGATAACTGCCATCA
>NZ_JABUZF010000235.1:9621-31898 GCF_014897885.1 Halomonas sp. 3D7M
CTGCCGTTAAACCCGTTCCATCCAACAACCGCTCCAACCCTTCATCGATGCGATACTGGCCTTGCAAGCCGGGGCTTTGGCGTCCTTCCCCCAGCTCGCCAGCGCCGCTGATAAAAACACCCGCCTGGGCGGCGAAGCGGTTGATGACGCTGCTTACCGGGCCGCTGGCAATGTCATAGTGGCGCGCTTGCTGCTGGGTGACTTGAGCCATGGCGGGCTGCGATAGCTGCGGCACGGCCAATAATCCGGCGGCAGCAAAATGAACCGCCAGCGCCAAGGCGCGGCGGTTGAGCGTCGGTCGGTGCTTGGCAGTGAGTGGTCGAAGTGCAGTGCGCTGTTGGAGCATATCGGTTCCCCTTGCTGATACGTTTTAAGTGCTTATAAAGGGGAATCGAACTAGGACGAAAAAGGGGAACCAGAAAACCAATTTTTGCTCTTTTTATTTCTCGCTGGAGCTTGCTTCGCCTGCCTCTATTTTGATCCACCAGGGCATTACCCGACGCACCTTCACCGGCAGCGTGGTCTCGACCATGTTCAGAGTGCGCTCTAGGTCATTGAGCGGGAAAGCGCCGAGCAGGGTGAAATCCGCCACCGCCGGGTCGACCTCAAGGCGGCCACGGTGATGGCGGCTAAGCGCCGCAGCGAAGGTTTGAAGCGACATGTTCTCGGCCAGCAGAATCCCGTTGGCCCAGGCTTCCCGACGGCCTTCAGCGGGGGTGAGTTCCCCGATGCGATCAGCGGCGTAGTGGGCCTGCTGCCCGGCAGTGACCACCTGCCGCTGGCTCACATGCTGAGCATCGCCCAGGGTCTGGATGGCCACGGCACCGTCAAACACCGCCAGCAGTTCACCTGATGGCTGCTCCCCCACGCTAAAACGTGTGCCCAAGGGCGTGAGCCGCGCACTGCGGGTATCCAGGTAAAACGGTCTCTCGGCGTCTTTGCCGGTCTCTATCAGCACCTCGCCAGTCACCAGCGCCAAGCGGCGCTGCTCTTGATCGTAATCGACATTCAGTGCCGAAGCGCTGCTCAGCCAGACCTGGGTGCCATCCTCCAGCACGATGCGGAAGACTTCGCCAGTGGCGGTGTGATAATCAGCGCCCCACTGCTGTACTAGTCGTGGCAGCGGTGTGCTTTGCCAGAGCGCTGCGGTGAGTACAGAGACCAGCGCGAGGCTTACCAGCCCACCCAACAGGTGGCGCCGCCCCCGCCGCCGCTGTCGCGCCAGGCTAATCACGCTGTCAGCGGTTTGCCGCTCATCCTTGCCTAGATTGTCAGTGAAGCGGCGGCTAACGCCCTCCACCTGCTGCCAAGCCCAGCGATGGGTGTCGTTGGCATCCCGCCATGCTTGCCAGCGTTGACGCTCGGTGGCCGACAGCTCACCCGCTTGCCACTCGGCAAACCATTCGGCAGCCTCCGCCAACGCACGACGTTTGGCGGCTTCATCGGCGCTAGCCGCAGAAACCATTTAGAGGCTCGCCTCGAAGCCCGCTTCGATCAACGCGCACTGCAGCATGGCCTGGGCCATATATTTTTTGACCATGCGTTCGGAAACCCCCAGCTCCTCAGCAATCTGCCGATAGGGTTTGCCGTGTAGCTGCGAGGCCAGAAAGGCGCTAGCGACTTTCTCGGGCAACCGCGCCAGCATGCGGTCGATTTCGCACAGTGTTTCGATGACGATCTGCTGGTGTTCGGCAGAGGGCAAATGCGCCTCGGCGCTGGCCGCCAGGGCTTGCTGCCAGGCGCGCTCGATATCCTGGCGGCGCCAATGATCCACGCATAGCCCTTTGGCCATACGGCTGAGATAGGCTCGGGCACCCTCGAAACTATCCAGATGGCGAGGCGTTTTCAGCAATCGCACAAACGCATCCTGCGCCAGATCCGCCGCCGACTCACTGCACCCCAAGCGATGGCTGAGCAACTGCTGCAACCAAGGCTGATGGTGGTGATACAACTGACCAAGGGAGTCTCGACAGCCGGTATGGTAAGCCGCAGGCTCGGCTGATCGGGGTGCCGCCGCCATATAAAAAGTGCCTCACTGATTCGAAAATGATTCTTATTCTTTTTCAATTCACAAGCGGTGTCAATGACCGTTCTCGCCTAGATAGCGATGAAACGTCAACAGGCACCCATTAAATGCACACAGAAAGCAAGTCGATGCTTTAGTGGTCAGTGGGTGGGAGCGCCAGCGAACTGTCTAACTCTACTCGGCAGGCACCCGAACTGTTTCAGAAAAGCGGTGCTGAAATGGCTGACATTAGAGTAACCAAGTACCATAGCGGTCTCGGTGACATTGTAATCTTGTAGCAAGCGCTTTGCTTTCTTCATGCGCTCTTCTTGGAAGAGTGCATAAATGGTCGTTCCAAATCGCTTTTTAAAGCATATCTTCAGTTTGCATTCGTTCATACCGACAGCACGTGCGAGCTTTGCAATGGTCGGTGGGTCACTGAGATCTTGTAGCAGAAGTTCTTTGGCCCCATCCAGTTGGCGACATACACGGGGGGAAAGTGCATCGCACCCACGGCAGGTCTGGAACGCTGACAAGTGCCAGTGAAGAAAGTCTAACGTTGCCGCATGCAGCAATAATCGGTGCTGTGGTATATCTTTCATCAGATTGGCAATGCTCATCGCTGAGCGCATCGTTTTGCGGCATTGGCCAGCATGGCGGACGAAGAAATCAGCCTCTTCTCCCCTCTCCCGGCCAATCAGATCCTCTACTTCATCTCCAGCCAAACCATAAAGAGCCTCAGGGGAGACCATCACCGTTAAATTCTGAAAATCATGGCTATGGCGAATGAAAAAGGACTCTCCGGCGGAATAGCCTAGGGTCACATCACCTTGGGAGTAGTCCAGCGCACGGTTACCCACTTGGCCGTCGAACCTGCCAGCCAGTTGGCAATTCAGATGCAGAAACTGGTGATCTCCCGAAAATGACTTCGGCGTATCAATTGCCCCTAGGCACTCAGCCGTGGTGTGGCAAACAATGAGCCCAGGCTGCAACATGACCCCTATATGGTCTGTGCTCTGGAGGGTAGAACTCTCCAATCTGCCCCGAGTGCTTACCAAGTCTGACTGATTCATACCTCCCTTCATACCTGCCCCACAACAATAATGATAATCAATATCAAAAGATATTTTTATCAGACTCTTTATTAATGCACAAGATAAATGCATAAAGCCTTCATCCCTGAGGCTAAAGCCTTCCATAGCACTGTGGGGGCGCGGAAACAGGCGTCAGAAGTGGAGGGCAGCACCTAGACCTACTGTTGCACCGCGAGCATAGGACACACCAAACACCGGATTGCCATCTGCATCCGTGCCAAAGCGATCTTTAATACTCATGTACTCTTCATCCAGCAGATTGTCTCCAAAGAAGTACACCTCGCTATTACCGAAATCCATACCCAGGCGGGCGGATACCAAATGTACTGGTGGCAACTTGCCGAAGTTAGGCGCATCCGTGTAGCGGCTCCCCATGTAGTTATAAGCAAGCCGCGCGTTGACGGTACCATCTGCCAATACTCCCCCAAGACCGAGATCTTGACCCGCTACTTGATAGCCAATGGCCGCTTTGGCAGACCATTCCGGTACTGTTGGCAAGTGATTGCCACTGTTCAAGCCATCTTGCAGTGTCGCCGCCTCCTCAGACACGTTGCGCAGTGCTGTATTGGTATAGGCAAAACCACCACTTAGCCACCAGCGGCCCGAGGGGCGATACTGTGCATCTAGCTCGAAACCCGCTGAACGCGCATCCAGGTTTAGGTTCTTACCAGTGAAATCCTCGTAGTCCCAGGTTTGCATTTGCTCTTTACGCATATCGTTCAAGAACAATGCCCCACTGATCTCCAGACGGTCATCAAGCCATGCAGAGCGTGCACCCAGCTCGTAGGTCAATACCGTCGAGGAGTCATAGGGGTCTCGGGGTACACCGCTCCACATAAGCGAATTACCCTGCCCAAAGCCACCGCTCTTGTAGCCTCTGGAAAGACTCGCCCAGGTCATCAGGTCGGAGGACCAATCGTAGGTGAGCGCTGCCCGCCCCGTTACAAAGTCGTAGCTCTTCTCCCCCTCCTCGGCAAAATAGGGCACAGCTCCAGACATGCCGTCACTGGTGAACTCGGAGTGGAATTCCTTGGATTCATGGGTAGCACGCGCGCCCAACGACAGCTGCAGTTGATCGTTCATTGGCAGGTTAACTTCACCGAATACCGCCTGCCCTGTCGTGGTGAGATCGTAGTCGGTGCTGCCCGTAGCGGAAGGACCGAAGTACCACATTTCGCTATTGCGATTTCGTTGCGCTTCATCCCGATAGAACACCACACCTGCCAGCCAGCCAACCTGTGCATTGGGCAACGCAGCTACCCGGAACTCTTGGGTCAGCCGTGAGTCTCGCTTATCCCAATCGATAAAGTTCGTTCCAGGATCCAGGAAGTCGGATGGTGGCAAGCCACTAAAGTCACTGGCGATAAGGGCATCGGGAAAATTATAGCTATTGCGGTTATTCAAGCGTGCATAGCTGGTTTGCGCGGTTGCCGTGAATGTGTCGAAATCATGCTCAAGTCGTGAGTTGATACTGAGCATGCGCAAATCATCCACGGTCTTGTTCTGAGCCGCCTGTTTCGCCTGCCCCGGGCGATCAGCAATGTAGGCCGTCGGTGCGGTGTCAGTGCTTTCTCCCTGAACACTGAGCAGCCAGCTTGTTCGTTCGGTGGGGGTAAACAGTAGAGATCCACGGGCCACCCAACTCTCATCTTTACCCAGATCCTCACCCGCACTATTGGGAATATAGCCATCGGTACGCGAACGGCGAATCGCTAACCTGCCAGCAAGCCGTTCAGGCACGATGGAGCCATTGAGAATGCTCTCGGCGCGAAAGATACCATCCGTACCAACCTCTGTACGCAATGAACCCTCGAACCCATGATCAGGCTGCACAGGCACCAGGTTGATAGCACCACCGGCCGTATTGCGACCAAACAGTGTATTTTGCGGCCCTTTGACGACCTCCATCCTCTCCAGGTCCAGATAGGGTGAGAGCGAAGCGCCCATCGGCATGGGCGCACCATCAACGAAAGTCAGTACCGAGCTATCATCCGGGCTAAGGGGCGTAAGGATCGGTGCAACGCCACGAATGACGGTAAACGCATTAGAGCGATCACCGAAAGTGCCGAGACTAGCGCCCGCCACATCACGCAACGCCGCCGCACCATCGAGCATACGCTTCTGTTCCAGCGATTCACCGCTCTCCACATGAATTGACGCGGGCACATCCCGAAGGCTTTCCTCGCGACGCCGTGCCGTAACGGTGACTGGCTCAAGCTTGGAGGTCTGGTCGTCCAGTGCGGGGTCAGGACGTTCATCCTCTGCAACGGCGTAGGGCGTTTTCGGTAAAAACAAAAGACCTGCAATCAGCAGGTGGCAGGGTCGAATGCTCCGCATATTCATGGCTGTATCCGTATTGATGAAGTCAATGGAAGTCACCATGCTAGAGAGCCACACGCCAACAGCACTACTCCAAACGGGACACGAACCCCCGAATGCGATTTATTTCTATTCTTGTTCAGGATACTGGAGTCGGCTCATCAGGTGCCTGGGCTGCCCACATGGCGGCATATAGACCGTCGCAGCAAAGCAATTCATCGTGCTTGCCGGACTCGACGATGCAGCCCCGGTCCAGGACAATGATCTGATCAGCATTGCGTACCGTGCTCAGCCGATGCGCCACCATGATCAGAGTGCGATCCCTGGCTAACGTATTAAGGGCGCGATGGATCGCCATCTGCGATTGCGGATCCACGGCGGCAGTGACCTCATCCAGCAATAGCACGGGTGCATCCTTAAGCAGAGCCCGGGCAATCGAAAGGCGCTGGCATTCGCCACCAGAAAGTGCAAAACCGGACTCTCCCACTCGGGTTAGATAGCCTTCCGGCAACCGCTCAATAAAGTCAGCACAGTCAGCAGCAACACACGCTTGCCGCACATCTTCATCGCTAGCATCCTCCCGCCCTGCCCTCAGGTTCTCGATGATGGTGCCGTCAAAAATCTGGACCTGTTGAAACACCGCGCTAACTTTTCCATACAGTTGTTCCGAACCCATCTCACGCAGGTCGACACCGCCCATACGTACAGCCCCTTGGTCAGGGTCATGAAAACGCCCCAGCAGATGCAACAACGTGCTCTTACCCGCACCGGAGGGGCCGACGATGGCCGTGATACTCCGCTCTGGCACCTCGATGCTGATGTCACGCAATCGGGCTGCCCCCCCGTGGGAGAACGACACCGCATCGAAGCTCACCGCAAAGTGCCCCGGCGTCTTCGCGACCAGCGGCTCGGCGAGTGGCTGCAGTGCCCACGCTTCCTCTAGCTTGACTTCGCTTTGGCAGGCATGGCGCAACATGACCAGATATTCGGCCGCCTCCAGTAGCGGCCCAAGAAACTTGTAAGCCAACAGGAAGAAGGCGATCCAACTCACAGGGGGAATCTCGTCACCAAGCACGCTCAAGGTGCCAGCCAGCAGTAGCACAAGCAGACCGCACTCGACGAGGAAGCGAAACAGCATCACTGGGCCACCGCCCCATTTTTCAATGCTCAGGCTCATTCGGCGCAGGTCGCAAAAAGCCGCTGTTAAGCGCTGCGCCCAAGCATCAGCGTGATGGAACAGGCGCAGTGTCGTCAGCCCACCGATGAATTCCACCAGCAGACCGGATGTCTGTCGGTAGCGTGCGTGCTTGCGCAGCCCCGCACGCTCGAATAGATGGCGGCTGACCACCAGCGCCAGCGCCGCTAGGGGTACCAGAGCAGCTAAAGCGAGCGCTAGGCGCCACTCAATACTAGCCAGAACAAGCAGTGCCACCAGCGATAAGCCCAGCGCGGCGACGAAGTCTGCCAAAACATGGGCGAAGATCGATTCCACACGGTTAATGTCATCCGTCACCACATCGGCTAGCTGTCCAACACGCTGGCTGCGCAACTCGCCAATAGGGACGTTGCGCATTCGTTCAATCAACCGTTCCCGATAGCCTGCAATGATGCGGTAGCTTTCCAGAAAGCAGCGTTTCTGGCCGCCATAGGCCAACAGCCACTGCAGTACAAAGCTGACGATCAGGGCCAGCGCCAGCCAACCTGGATCTGCCGCCCAACCAAAGCCGGGACGTGGAACCCCCAGAATGGTACACAACCACAGATAACAGAGCAGATAAGGCATCAGTTCGCAGCAACGTTCAAGCACCCTCAGCAGCAGTCCCAATAGCAATGGCCGCGCAGAAGTGCCGCTATGGGAAAGAATGCGCCGCAAGCTGATCCAGACATTCACGTTTGCCATCGTTTGCTATCCTTGTGACGTTGTCAGATCGCCGCGCTCCGAGGTCAGCGTCCAGCCGGAGCACGATGCTTCACAACGCATCATCGACTGGTAGTAACCGCTACGCTGCATCAGCTGGGTATGACGGCCGCTAGCGGTCAGTCGCCCCTGTTCGATCACCAGAATCTGGTCGGCGCACTCAATCCCGGCAAGACGATGCGCGACGATTACGAAGGTCTTGCCGGGATACGCCTGTCGCAGATCCCGGAAAAAAGCGCGCTGGGTCAGGCTATCGGCAAACGCCGTCGCTTCGTCGAGCAGCAGGATCGGCGTATCGGCGAGCAGCACCCTTGCCAGCGCGATGCGCTGGCCTTCACCCCCGGAGAGGCGCGTACCTAGTTCTGCGACCTGGGTATCGAGCCCCTCAGGCAATCCGCACACCAGTGCTTCTGCCTGGGCCACCCGCAGCGCCTTTGCGATATCAGCCTCGCTGGCATCCGGCCGAGCTAGGCATAGATTCTCACGGATGGTGCCGCTGAATAGGAACACCTCTTGGGTGGCCATTCCTACCAAACGTGTTCGATCACTGTCCGCTAATTCGCTCATCGGCCTAGCGTTTATGAATACACCGCCGGTAAGTGGCTCCAGCAGCCCAGCCATGATGTGTGCGATGGTCGATTTCCCTGCGCCCGAAGGCCCCACCAGCACATTGAGTGATCCAGGTCGTAGGCAAAGACTCACATCCGCCAACACCGAGCGGCCACCGTACTGTATGTCAACGTCCCTCAGCTCGACCAAGGGCGGCTCGCTGAACGTTACTGAGCGGCTCACCATAGATGGAGGCACCGGTAACGCCAGGATAGGCGCCATGCGCCGCAGCCCAGCCAGAATCGGCGGAATCTCCATAAAGAAGCGGCTGACTTTGAGTAGCGGTTTGAAAATAGCTGCGCCCAGCATCAGGGTCAGTGCCACATCCGCTGAGCTCACTTCGCCCTTGGCACACAGCCATGCCCCCAGCGGCAACACCAGCAACATATGAGCCCCCAGCACGCTGGTAAATAGTGACCAAACAGGCACCGTGCGTCTGGTGATGGCCGTCGTCAGTTGGTAGTACGCCTGCAACCGAGACTGCAATAGCTGGAAATGTGATGCGGATCGACAAAATACTTTCAGTACCGGCATATTGCGCAGATATTCCACCATCACATTATTGAGGTTGGCGGTGGCTACGCTGAATTGGTCATGGTCATTGCCAACCCCTCGCATACCCAACATAGCGACGAATAGCGCCACTGGTCCGATGGCCAGCACTGCGAGCGCCAGCCGCCAGTCCAACCAGAACAGCAGTGCGGTAACACAAAGTGGCGCCAGAATCGCGGCAGTGATCTCGATCGTGTGATGGGCGAGAAACCCCTCAAGGCGCTCCACATCCTGAATGACCGACTGCTTCAAAGCACCACTGCCATGCCCGTACAACCAGGGTAAAGGTGCTGCCACCAGCTTGGCGACCAGGGTATTGCGAGCCGTTGCCATGATCGCGTAGGCGACATGATGGCTGATCAAGTAAGCCGCGCCGTAGAGCAGGTACTTGAGCAGCAGCGCTGCCGCTAGCCAAGCCGCCAGGAACGGCAATGTCTCCACAAACCGATGTGGCGTTAGCACAAGAGTGCTAATCGCTTGGTAGAGCAACCAGAACGGCAGCAATTCAGCCAGAACCGCCAGGAACGTTATTAGCAGCGCCACTACCATCATCAGTCGATGGCTGACTGTGAGTTCGTAAAGCAGGCGCGGTGCACTGGTATTGGCTCTGAAATTTCTCATGGGTAGGCTCATACTGGTCGAAGCGAACTCAGCATAGAGAGGTAGCGACTGCCAAGACTCCCCGCAGCAGATCCTTTTGGAGGTGATTTCACTCCCGATTCGGGTAGCTGAAGGGTGCCGATTAGCCAACAATCCAGTACTTCGAATGGCCGTCCTGGATTCCAGCTCATGCAACGTCTACGCTCGCTTCTTATCGCAATTCCCGTCATGACCGTTCTGAATACAGGGGGTGTTCTCGCCCATGATTTCCCCCTAACCATCGTCGATGACCGGAATAAGAGCGTTGAGATCGCTCAGCTACCGCGCACCGTCGCCTCTATTTCCAGTTTCGGTGCGGACGTACTGGTATCGTTAGGCAGGCAAGTCGATGGCCTGTCGATACTGGGTGGCCAGCAGTCTGACTTTCTCGGCGGCGCAGCAGTGGAGGCTGTGAATCTTGGGGAGGTTCACCAAACCAATCTAGAAGTTTTGGCTCAGTTATCCCCGGACTTAACTATCGGGCTACGCACCTACACTGAGCCTTTCGAACAGAAAATTGAGGAAGCCGGTGCCTTTCTGGCGTTTGACCTGATCACCCTGGAAGACTCTCTACGCGGTGTCGAACGCGCCACCCTGGCGCTCGGCGCCGAAAGCCAGGGTAGCGCGTTGAACGAGCGCTTCCTGAACGACCTGGAGAGCCATGCCGAGCGTGCACCGGGTGACATCAGCGCCGTATTCCTCTGGCACTGGGGTGATGTTCCTTATGCTTTCTACAGTCATCACCTAACCGGACACATCATGACCCAGCTTGGCGCGACCAATATTCAGGGCAATCCACCGCCAGGCATGGCACCAGCGGATTCTTCCGCGATCAGCATGGAAACGCTGCTGCGCCTAAATCCAGATGTGATCCTGTCGTTCAAGGCAGAAGATGGCCCCTTCGTTAGCCACCCCGCTTGGCCCCGTTTGAAGGCCGTACGTAATAACCGAGCCTGGCGAGTAGGTGATCAGTACGTCATGCCCCACGGCCCGCTGGCCAGACAGATGGTACTTAAAGAAATGGCCTATCTGCTCTACCCAGAGCACTTCCCCGCTCCCGAAGATATCCCCGAACCCGCCCAGGCCCGGGCTATGAACTTCGAGCGCTAACAGGGCATGGATAATCTCTTGCTCCAGAAAGCCCTGCCGATTCGCGTGTTCTGGCTTGCATCGGCCTGCCTGCTCGTCCTGAGTCTAACAACAGCAGGAGCGCTTGCGCTGGGCGAGTTTGGTATTCCGCTCCACGTCCTGCTCGAAGCGCTGGTACGTGATGATGGATCCGATGCGGCATTTGTGATTCGTGAACTACGTATACCCAGGTTACTGACCGGGATGCTGGCAGGTGGTGCGCTGGGTTTAGCGGGCGCCATCGTGCAATCAATCACCCGCAACCCGTTGGGTGAACCTGGATTACTAGGGGTCACGTCAGGGGCGGCATTCGCGATGGCGCTGTGCATGACCTACTTCACGCTACCAACCCCGACCATGCTGTTACTGAGCACGCTAGGTGGCATAGTAGCAGCGCTAATGACACTCTCCATCAGTTTAGGGGCACGTCTGAACCCGCTGTACCTGACGCTGACCGGAATGAGCGTTAATCTGTTCTTCGCCGCTGCTATCATCGTGCTACTGATCTGCGCCAATGTGGAGGCCAACGGCATCTACTACTGGTTAACGGGCAGCTTAATCAACCGCACTTGGGAGCACGTACACCTCCTGTGGCCTTGGGTGCTACCCGCCCTACTATTGGGAATCGTCTTTGCTGGCAAACTGGATCTATTACGTCTGGATGACACGATTCTCATCGCTCTCGGCATGCGCGTCACGCCTTGGAGATTGCTGTTCGGTGTCGTTGCCGTACTACTAGCGGCGGCGACAGTGGCGGCCACGGGCCCAATCACCTTCATTGGCTTGGTCGCCCCCCACTTGGTCCGCTTCACCCTGGGCAGTAACGGAGTTCGCCATCGTCATCTACTGCCGCTGTCCGCCCTGGTCGGCGCCAGCTTGGTATGCGCGGCTGATCTTATCGCCAAGTGGCATGAGGTTCCCGTTGGGATTCTCTGTGTACTGCTGGGCGGGCCGATACTGGTTTACCTGATCAGTCGGCAGAAGGGCTAATTATATGTTTCAAAACGTTATAACAACACGCAGCAGCGCGAGCCAGCGCATGCCATTGCGCATTCCCCTCACGCTGCTCGGGGTTGTCTTGGTACTGCTGGTGCTAGCTTCTCTGTTTATTGGGGCTGTATCGGTGTCGCCACGATTGATTCTCGATAGCCTATTTTCAGGCCAGGCGTCGTCCCTGGAAGGCACGCTGGTATGGCAACACCGTTTGCCACGCGCACTACTCGCCATCCTGGTCGGCCTGCAGCTCGCCACCGCTGGCCTGATATTGCAAGCGGTGTTTCGCAACCCGTTGGCGGACCCGAGTATTGTTGGCATTTCCAGCGGGGCTGGGCTCGCAGTCATCACCGTTCTGCTGCTTGCCGACCTTGCCACGGTGGATGTGCTAATCGGCGACGCGACTCCCGCAATGATGAGCTGGCTGCCCGCAGCAGCACTGCTCGGTGGGTTGCTGGCAGCCAGTTTGGTGCTGGGCCTATCCTGGCGGACACAGCTGCGTCCCGTCCATTTGGTGCTCAACGGGATTGCCGTGGGCTCTGTGCTGAACGCGCTAGTGATGTGGGTTATCGTCACCTGGGGCGGTGCACGCACTGAAATCGCTTTGATCTGGCTAGCTGGCAGCCTATACGGGCGCGACTTTCAGCATCTGTACATGCTGTGGCCCTGGAGCCTAGCGGGATTACTCGGCACCCTGGCTTTGCTGAGACCACTTGCCCTGCTGCGTTTTGATGACAGTCTGGTGATCAGTCTGGGACTTCGCCCTATGTTCTGGCGTGCTGCCGCCATTGCTGTTGCGGTTCTGCTCGCCGCCAGTGCGGTGGCGGTTACTGGCCCGGTCGGTTTCGTGGGGCTGGTCGCTCCCCACCTCGCCCGACTACTGGTGGGCTCAAAACTGCATCGATTATGGATCGGCAGCATGTTGCTCGGCAGTATGCTGATGCTGTGCGCTGATCTCATTGGCCGTACAGTGATCAGCCCCTTAGAGATTCCCGTGGGTGCATTAACGGCCTTGCTTGGCATACCCATATTCCTGCTGCTCTTGCACCGACAAGCGAGGATTAGGTTTTGACTGAGCATAGATCCCCCAAGACGCCGGTTATGCAAGATTCAATCGCTGGTTGAGCCGAACTCACTCAGGCTCTACATGCATTTCACCTATTCAACACAGCCCGCTGTAGCCCCCGGCTGACTATCAGCGCCAGCACCACTACCGCTGCCATGCATAGCGCCAGCATGGTGAACATGCCCGAATAACCCAGCCGGTCGAGCACAGTACCGGCGAGCACGGGCACCGCCAGGCGCGACAGGGTGAATAGGCTCGCTTGTAGGCCGTAATCCAACGCCCGGTTCCCCGGTCTGGCAAAGTGCATCATCAGCCCGAACATCAGCCCCGATAGTGCTCCCATGGCGCAAGCGATCAGCCCCGCGCCCACCAACCATAGCGACTGCCCGGCGGCCATGTGGCTTACCAATCCCAGGGTCGCCAAGGCCAGTGCCCCCAGGCCAGCGAACAGCGGCACTGCCCGGCCAATGCCGATACCCATTGCCAGACGTTGACCCGCCAGGCTAGCCAGAGCCCCCATCACGCCTCCACCAACCCCAACCCACCATGCCACCTGCTCTGCTGGCATACCAAGGTCAAGCATCAGTGGTTTAAGATAGATCCAACCAGCGCCGACAAAAGGGAAGAGCAACATCAACAACGCCACCCAGATACCAGCAGCAGGCTGACGAAAAAAGTTCAGCACCCCACTCTGATAAGGCGGCGAAAAGTGCGCTTCTGCCGGGATATGAGGCTCGTTTTCTGGCTGTGCTGTCACCACCATGCCGCATAGTAGAATGCCACCCACCGCAAGCAGCAGTGCCATCAGCACAAAGGGAACCGCCCCACCCGTTCGCTGGTGCAGCACCAACAGTAGGCCACCGCCCACCACGGCAGCCAGAAACAGGGCCGCTGAACGAATGCTACCAGCGCGCAGCCGCTCCTCAGCGGGCAGGCAACGAATCGCCAACGCGTTCACGGGCACATCGGCCCAGGTCGCCAGCAAGCTGATCAGTAGCACCCAGGCATAGAAGCGCGGTGGCTGCGCGAGTGGAAAGTCATACGCTAGCCCCAGCAACGCTAGGCCCAGCAACAGCCCGAGCAGGCATGCCCAGGCGCGATAGCCTCCGCCAGCGAGGCGGCAACGCTCCACAGGAACCGCCATCACCAATTTGAGTATCGCAGGCAGCCCCGCTAGCTGTAGCAAACCAATTTGTGTGCCGCTCCACCCTTGTTCGCGCAGAACCAGGGGCATCCCTAGCAATAGATAGATGCTGGGCAACGCCAGGGCAAAGTGAAGCCAGCCGAAGGTCAGTTGCTTGGCCATCACAGAGCGATTCATTTTACCCTCCTGCGCGCCACCAGGGCCGTGGCGGGCGCCATGGGAAGCGCTATCGGCTGCGCCTCACACACCTCAAAACCCTGGGCCAGCAGTGCTTCGCGCAACTCACCGGCCTGGGTCACTCGACGCCCCTGCCACAGCAGCGGCAGGTAGTAGGAGAGCATGCGGCGGGCCGCCTCGGGTTCGTCAGGAATTTCAGCGTGCACGCAGATCAACTCGCCACCGGGCTTTAGTGCGGCGTGCAGTTTGGCTAGGCAGGCCGAAAGCTCGGGCACAAAATGCAGTACCGAAGAGCACCAGATCAGATCGTACCCGGTGCCGATGTCATCCCTCGCCAGATCGCCGCCCCGCGCCTCAAGACGCGACGCTAGGCCAGCTTCGGCAATATGTTGCGCAGCCACATCGGCGGCTTCAGGCAGTTCAAAGACCACGCCGTGCATATGTGGAAACGCCTTCGCCAGGCCAACAGCGACCAACCCCGGACCTCCGCCTAGATCCAGCAATCGCCAGGCTGATTCAGTCCTCCTTCGTTGTGCCACCAATTCACAGGCCGCGGGCGCTGTTACCGCCGCCTGCTCACGTGCCAGATGGCCACGCGCTGCCGCAGCCCAGCGTTCACCGCTAGCCAGTGGTGCTGGCCGGTTTTGTCCGCGTAAGCTATCGGCAAGCCCGGCACCGAAATCACGCAGCGACGCAAGCCGAAAGCGCCAAGCATCACCGCAGTCTAACGCCGAGGAAGACACTAGATAGCATCGCGCCACCTCGCTGCTGGTGTAGAGCCACTCCCCCGCCGCATCGCGGCTACGGTCGAGCAACTGCATGCTCCACAACAGCGTCAACCAGTGGCGAGTGGCTTCGGGCCGCCATGCGCGCATTTGCGCCAGAGCTTCGGGAGTGCAGGGTGACGCCAGCGTCTCAAATAGATCCTCTGCTAAGGCAAGCTGTAAAGCCTCGGCTTGCACAGAAGCTAGCGTTAGATCCCAGTAAGGCTGCAGCGCATGGGGAAGCGCATCTGCGGGCTGGTTCATAGCGACACCCCCACACGCAAGCCAATCTCCCTGGGCGGACTATACTCCCGAACATTGCCATTGAGCAGGCCAACGGCATCAAACCGGCGGTCGGTGACGTTGTTCACGTAAAGTCCCAACTGCCATGGCCCATGGCGATAACCTGCAGCCAGGTCCAGCTCGGTATGCCCAGAGCGGCTGAATTGGTTGGCTGCATCCAGGTAAGTCTTGCCCATGCCGCTGAGGTTAGCCTGGGCATACCAGTCCTGAGGCGAGTCGTAACGCACTCCCAGCCGACCACTGATATCCGGCGCGAAGGGATTGCGGTTGCCAGCATGGTCGCCGCTCAGATCCTCAAACTCACGAAAGCGGGTACGATTCAGCGCTAGGCCCGCCTGCAGTGTCCAGTGGCCGCCCAACCAGTAATCGATATCCAGCTCAATACCCCGCGAACGTGCTTCGGCAGCGTTGGCGATATGCACGTTTCCGGGCTGGAGTACCTGCTGCACCTGCATATCCTCGATAGCCATCCAGTAAGTGGCGACTCCATAGCGCAGCCGCCGCGAAAATGCCGTTCCCTTGATGCCTAACTCGTAGGAAGCAACCTCTTCTGGGGCGTAGCCGGGGTAGCCGCTTTGCGCTGAGAAGGCGTTGAAACCTCCGGCACGAAACCCTTCGGCATAGCGGGCATAGAGCCAGTCGTCGTCACCCAAGCGGTACTGCAGTGCCAGTTGCGAAGTAACATCGCGCCAGCGCTCGCTGCGCTGCCCGGATCCTCGGGGCGTCAACGCCACCCGGCTCTGCTCTAAGCGCAGGCCTGGTGTTAGGCGCCAACGTTCACCTAGCGGCAGCGTCCACTGCCCGAACAACGCGAGGTTCTCAGCCTCTAGTGTTGCCTCACTGCGCTGGGTACCCATCGGGTTGCGTTGCTCGAACTGCAGTTGATGATCATCACGGTCGCCGTACAGGCCCAGTACCCAACTGCTCTGCCCCTCATCGCCCTGACGCTCCAACCGCAGTTCCTGAGATAAGGTGGTCAAACGCTGGTCGCGCCCCATGGCAAAACGCTGGGCTGGAGTAAGATCGGTATCTTGGGTAATACGATCGTGGAACTCTCGCCGCGCCGTGATCGAGCGTAGCGCCAGATCTGTCGTCAGCGCATGGCGTACATCCAAAGAGACATCCTCGCCGGATGAGCGATTGCTACCAGGGTCAGGCGACGTAACACGGCGCGACTCGTTCTCGATCCGCCCCCAAGGCGCCGCGCCATCACGATAGTCTAGCCGACCATAACGTAGGGTAACGTCGGTGTCCTGCGTCGGCAGCCAGCGTAGACTCAGGCGTCCACTCTTGCGTTGGCGGTCATCCGCCTCACCTGCGCGCGACAGATTATCCACGAAGCCATCCTGCTGGCGCCACTCTCCGCTGACACCCAAATAGAGCTGTTCAGGCACTAGCGCTTGGGCAGCATCAAAGCGTAGCGAGGTTAAATCGCGACTGCCTAGCGTAGCCTCCAGTTCGGCATAGGGGCCTTCATCCGGTTGGCGGGTATGCAGGCTAATCACTCCCGTTTCGGCGTTTCGACCATAGAGTGTCGACTGGGGCCCACGCAGTACCTCGACCCGCGCCACCCCCAATAGGTTGTGATCGAACCCTTGGCCACTCACTACTGGTACACCGTCGATCAGCATCAGCACCGATGAAGAGAAAGCGGTAGCACCGGAGGTCAACCCGCGCATTACCGGCAGTGCGGTACCCGACTGGCCAAAGGGTTGAAAGCTCACCCCAGGTGTATAACGCGCCAAGTCGCCAATGTCGGATGCACCTGCATCCGCAAGCGTCTCGCCGGAGATCACCACCAAACTTGCTGGTACCTCTTCCTCTGCCTGCACTACCTTGTTGGCCGTCACCTTCACCACCGGCAGCCCTTCCTCTTGAGCGATGCTGCCCATACCGTATCCCCCCAGCAGAAGCATCACCGCGACTTGCTTCACCCCTTTGCTCTGCATCGCTCCCCCTTAAGTACTGTTGCTGCCTCCTACTGGCGCAGGAGTAGTTAAGGGAGTAGGCTAGCGCCAAACGATATCAATTATCATGCTCATTCATATGCAAACCGATTCACTTTCTATGCCTAGCGATGCACCACTCCCAGCAGAGAAGCCTCTGCAAGGTTCTCAATGCTGCGTGCTGGATGATGGCCTCTCGATAGTGCTAACCCGCTACCGTGCTAAACATACGATCGTCGAAGAGAGTCACACACCTCATACGGGCGCAGGCGTGATAGTGACCTTTGGTCTACAAGGCCACTCTGATTACCGAGAGCGCTGGGGGCCACGCATCGATTTCGGCCATGGCCACACCACGGTAACCACCTTTGACCACAGCCAGGGGGAGCGCTATATACCGGAAGGGGAAACAGTGCTTCAGCTACGCCTTGTCGCCAGTACTGGCTGGCTAGCGCGCTATCTGGGCGAACGCTACCAAGCCGCGCTCCCTGCCTCTGGGGGTATTCGACCGCTGGCTTTCCAGCCTACTTCGTCGGCCAGTCGGGCACATCTACAGGCGCTCCAGGCATGCCTCCAAACAGGCGGTTCTCGCATCCAGCAACATATCCACGCCCTTAGCCTACTGGGGGAACAGCTCGAAGCGTTGCTGCCAGAACCCCGCCCCACACAGCACATTGCCAGCGTAGATGCCGAACGCATCGTTCAGGCCCGCGAGATTCTTCTCAGCGAGTTAGACCGTCCATTGACGCTGACTTATTTAGGAGCTCGGGTAGGATTAGGGGAACAAAAACTCAAGCAGGGGTTTCGTCGTATGTTTGGCACGACCCCTCAGCACTTTCTTCACCAACAGCGCATGCGTCACGCCCATGCGCTGCTGGAGAGCGGTCAACAGGTCGCTCAGGCTGCCTATGCCACAGGCTATCGGCACCCAAGCAACTTCAGCTCAGCTTTCACACGCTTCTTCGGTTATGCTCCCAAAGCCATCAAGCGGCGCAAAAGCTGATGGCAAGCGTTGCGGGTGGTGATGCAGCTGTCCGAGCGAGCCTCGGCAGAATTGCACACTGTCGCGCGACACGCTACAATCAATAAAAGCCAGTTGGGCATACGATGGATGATTAAAAGTATCAAGCATAAGGGACTAAGGTTGTTTGTCGAGAAAGGCAGCACCAGGGGCGTCCGTGCCGATCATGTCGACCGTCTCCGTGATCGCCTGACCGTACTGGACGCAGCCACCAGTCTTGACGATATAGCTGCTGGCAACTGGGGCCTTCACCCCCTAACTGGAAAGCTGGACGGCCAGTATGCCATCAAGGTGTCAGGGAACTGGCGACTGTTCTTCGAATTTCGAGACGGAAATGTTTACCTGCTGGACTATGACGACTATCACTGATGGGAGAACAAACCATGGCGATGTATAACCCTTCACATCCGGGCCGCATTATCCGGCAGCGCCTGATTGAGGATGAAGACGGCCACAAGATTGGCAGCGTGGCATCGGTCGCCGAACAGCTCGGCTGCCACCGCAACACCCTGAACCGGGTAATTAACGGCAGCGCCTCCGTCACACCTGAAATGGCATTGGCTCTGGAAAAATTGGACGCCGGAAGCGCCGAATTCTGGCTATCCATGCAGACCAATTATGACCTCTTTCAGCTTCGCCATAATCAGGGCGCGGCTTAGCCGAGCGATACCACGCACTAAATTAATAACGCTAAGCGACTCACATCAATAACTACCCACTCACCCTCGCCACCGCATCGCGGCTGGCCGCTTCACGTTGCTCACCGGTGAGTTCAACTAGCTGCCCACCGCGCATTTCCAGTAGCCGGTCGGCCTGGTCGAAGTAATGATCATCGTGGCTGATCACCACCAGCGTTTTGCCGAGTGCCCTTAATTGGGGCAGTAGTTGGCGGTAGAACACTCGCCGGAACTGAGGATCCTGGTCGGCGGCCCACTCGTCCAACAGCAGTAGATCGCGCTGCTCCGCAACGGCCAGCAGCATCGCCAGACGCTTGCGCTGACCCTGGGAGAGGTTGGTGTTAGTGACCCGGTCGCCTTCGAAGTCGAGTTTGCTATGCATGCCTAGGGCTTCTAGCCACTCCTCTACCAGTATCGAGGCGGGAGACTTCCCTGCAGGCCCCATCAAGCGGTCAAACAGATGCAAATCGGTATAGATGGCGGAGAAGTGCTGGCGATAGGTCTTCCAATCTTCCTCCTGCAGTGGTCGGCCATCGACCCGAACACAGCCGCTTTGCGGCTGATAAAGCCCAGTCAACAGTCTCGCTAGAGTGGATTTGCCACTGCCATTGCCGCCGATCAGAAACACTACCTCGCCGCGCTTTAAGGTCAAGTCGATAGGACCAATGGCAAAGCCTGGCCGTGCCTCTTCAGCGGGGTAACGATAGCAGACCTGTTCCAGTGCTAGCACCTGCCAGTCGTGGCGCTGCGTGTCACTATCAAAGGTATCGCGGTGTTCTGCTAGGTCGAGCGCGCTGATTTTCTCGAACGCCACTCGGGCATTGATCAAGGGTGGAAAAGCGCCTATCGCTTGAATAAGTGGCGTGCGCAGAAACAGCAGCGTAAGAGAGAAGGTGGTGGCCACCTGCGCCGATGCCCACCCCAGGCCGTTGGCTAAAAAGAACACCACGCCGATGGCCCCCAGCATCATGATATTGAACCAATTCACCGCGCTTAGATGGTAGGTATCGCCGCGAATGATATGGTGCCGATACTCTTCAGCGTTGGGGGTATAGACGTCGCGATACAACCATTCGGCTCGGTCGCGATTAAGCGCCAGTTCCTTACGCCCCTCAATCACCGATTGGTAATCTGCATAGAGACGATCTTCAGACTCACGCAGCTTAGCCATATGCCGATAAACCCGAGCTACCAAACGCATGCCAATTAAAACCGTTACGATCACCCAGAGCGCGGTGACAGCCAGCATGGAAGGTGAAAGCCAGCCTAGATAAACCGTGACACCTATCGTCAGCACCCCGCCTTGTACCAACTCTGGCAAACGTACAAAGGCAACGGTGATATAGCGCACATCGCTGGATAAGCTGGCCAGCAAGCGCGCACTACCAATCTGCTCGACCCGCTCGATATTGGTATCCAGAATCCGCTTAATCAATTGCCCCCGCAGTCGATAGACGAAATAGTGCCCCAAAGTGGTCAGCGCCAATTGCGAGGCCAATGTTATTGCTAAGAGCAACGCGATCAGCCCCAGGAATTCGGGCAGGATACGCCAGGGATCGGTAAAGGTGCCCAATAGCCGCTGATTGATAAAGGCGATAACACCGATACCCAAACCTGCACTGGCCAAACTAAGTAGTACCACGGCCACAAATGGCCAGCGATAATCACGCCATACAATCCTCAACAGCTCCATGAACAGGGCCTCCTGGCAGTTCGAAAAGTTAGCCGATATTTGAAAGCTAGCGTTGGCGTTTGGCCGGCTTATTCTCGGGTTTCAGCGGGCAACCGCCACACAGCGGCTCCCNNNCCGCCACACAGCGGCTCGCCTGGTAGCCGGTATTTGATGCAGCATAACCGCCGCACTCGAGCAGGCGTTTCACCGCCCAGTTCCAGATAACGCACCGGTTGATATAGCGGGTTACGACGCCCATCGGGGAGCGTCTTGGTGGCGAGATAATCCAGCAGAGGGGCGCCCGCGCCAGTAAATTCCGGGTGCTTCGAGCAGGTCTTGCCCACGAACTCCACGTAGTGACCAAGGTTGCTCCAGAACACTTTGGCAGAAAGCCCTGAAACCTCGGCCAACGCTTCGATAAGCGGCGCACAGTGGTCATCAAATAGGCTGCTAAAGCGTGCCTGGAGCGCGTTAGAGGCCAACGGCACGCCACCATGCGGCAGCCAGATGCGCGCAGTCTGACCGTGATCACCTAACGCCAGTCGCAGCTCACCCCCGCCGACCGGCAGCTCATAGCCCAACAGCAGGTTGGCCACCAGCGTCGGAATAGCGACACTGCTGAAGTGAAATTTCGACCAGATTGAAGCGGCCGCCAGAAAGTCGGCGTCGTCACCGTGGTATCGGCGGTAACGCGAAAGCTGAGCGCCTAGCACCTTATGATCCAGCAGTTCAGAAGCTGCCAGCGTCGGTATATTAGGCTGACCAAACGCAGGTGCCTTTAAGTTATCCAACGGCGGCTGGCGGTAGAGCGCCAACAAAGCATCTGCTGGATTCGTCGCTACCGGTAGCACGCTCGCCGCTTCGCTCATAGCCGCCGCAGCCCCCACATAAAGTAGGCACCGCCAATCAAAGAGGCGACCAAGCCCGCGGGCATCTCATAGGGGAAGATAATCTGACGACCCACCCAGTCCGCCAGCACCATTAATAGCATGCCGATCAACGCAGCACCCAGCAGGTGCTGCCCTGCCCGAGAGAAGCCGACCAAGCGCGCCATATGTGGCGCCAGCAGACCAATAAACGACAGCGGCCCCACCACCAGGGTGGCGCAGGCGGTTAGCAGCGCCACCAGTAACAGCAACGCCAAACGGGCACGGTTGAGGGTTACCCCAAGCGCCTTGGCCGTCGGTGCGCCTAAAGGCAAAATATCCAACCAGCGAGTAAAGGGCAGCGTGACCAGCGCCAATACCGCAGCAATACCCCCGACCACCACCGCATTGGTGACATCCACGTAATAGGTAGAGCCCGCCAGCCAAGCGATCACCTGCTGGCCACGTGGGTCGCCACCCGCCAGCATGACGCTACGCACTGCATCAAACAGGGCGCTGACTGCCACCCCGGTAAGCAGCAAACGCTCGGGGAGATAACCGCTCTTGCGGTTGATGCCCACCAACACCAGCAGCGTTGCAAAAGCCCCCAGGGTACCCACACCAATCAGCATCATATTGGTGGGCGCGGGCAGTAAGAAGATCCCCAAAATTAGCGCAATGGCGCAGCCACCGCTGATACCCAATACCTCGGGGCTAGCCATAGGGTTGGCGGAAAGGCGCTGAAGAATCGTTCCGGCAATTGCCAGCATTAGCCCACTCGCCGCTGCCGCCATTACACGCGGCATGCGCCACTGCATCACGTTCCAGTTATCCGGCGACAGTAAGTACCAGCCATCGACACCCTGCCCCACCAGCAAGCCAAGCAATGTGGCACCTAGTAGCGCGAGGAGTAACCCCGTCGCCAAACGGGAAGGCGCTGGATGCCGATGAGCAAAAACGCCCGCCCCTTTTGGTGGTTGATCACCCCGCAGTTTCAAACGTGGAATTAGCCACATTAACAGCGGCGCTCCCAGGGCACCGGTAATCGCCCCAGTGGGTATAAAGGCCGCCACCATGCCACCGAAATGCTGTAGCAGCAGGTCAGTAGTGGCCAACAACACAGCCCCTAGTAACGTCGACCAAAGCAGCCGTGGCCCTAAGCGCCGCGCACCGGCCATACGCACAATATTGGGCGCTGCCAAGCCGATAAAACCGATGATACCCACCACACTGACAATGCTACCGGTAATAAATACTGCCAGCCCCATTCCCGCAAAGCGCAGATAGGTCAGCGAGACCCCTAGGCTTTTGGCACTGGCATCGTCCAATTCCAGCACCGCCAAAGGACGTAGTAAAAACCAGGCTGCCACGCAGCTAATCGCCA
>NZ_JABUZF010000235.1:31929-32140 GCF_014897885.1 Halomonas sp. 3D7M
AGAGAACAGCCACGCCATCCCAACCGTTTTGCGCCAGCGAACCCGCGCCCCAAATCAGCAGTCCTGAGAGCGCCTCGTGGTTAAACAGCAGCAGCGCCGTGGAGAGCGCCCCTAAGTACAGATTAACCACCAAGCCCGCCAACACCACCACGATCGGCGCCAACCCACGCCGCCACGAGAGCAGGAAAACTAACCCAACCGCCAGCGCGCC
>NZ_JABUZF010000235.1:32160-48946 GCF_014897885.1 Halomonas sp. 3D7M
CCACCAAGGCGACCCATTCACGCCCGGCGACAAGCAGCCCCGGCGCCAGCAAGGTAGCGGTCATCAACGCCAGGTTAGCGCCCGATGCCACCCCTAGGGTGGTGGGCGAGGCCAACGGGTTGCGCAGCACTTGCTGCATCAGTACACCCGCCAACCCCAAACCGCCCCCAGCTAGCAACGCGATCGAGAGACGCGGCCACCATGCATAGTGAAGCAACAACTCGTCGACGTTCTCAAAGGAGGGCGCCACTAACGCCTGCACCCCCAGCATAAAACCGCCCTGCCCTTGCAGGCCGACCCAAAACAGCACCACCATCGGCAAGCTAAGCAGCAGGCAAGCTTTTGCAGGCGACATCCCCCCCATTCGCTGGGTAAATTGCGCAGCGCTTAGCATAGCGAACAACCTCTTGTCATAGCTGGGCAGATCGCCACACAGGGCCTGATAGGCAGCAGAGTCATTTTCTTAGCCTTACTCTTTTCTGGAGTTGGTGGTTGAATTATCCGCAACGATTCTAAATGATAATAATTAGCACTACAATTAACACCATTTATTAATGGAGACAGCACGATGGCGGCTAAACAGACCTACCAGCTTTTCGATATCACTCTCGCTCGGCGGACCCAAGTCAGCGCCTCATTAGTTAGGTTCACCTTTACTGGCCCAGCCGTCAGCCAAATGGCGACCTACGCTCCGGATCAGCGCGTCAAACTGTTCTTCCCTGAAGGCGGTGGTAGCCTCGATCCGCTGTTTAAGATTGCCAAGCTGGCAGAGCACGATTGGTACAGCGCCTACCGCGCACTGCCGGATGCCCAGCGTCCCTCTGCGCGCACCTACACCATCCGTGCCCTGCGTCCAGAGCAGGCTGAAGTGGATGTAGAGTTTGTGCTCCACGGCGACAATGGCCCCGCCTCGCGCTGGGCAATGAATGCCAGTCCAGGTGACCGCCTTGCCATGACAGCCCCCGACGCTAACGCGGAAGGCCCCAAGCAGGGCTACGAGTGGAAGCCACCCCAAGGCGTGCGCCGTATTCTGATTATCGCCGATGAAACCGCCCTCCCCGCTGCTGCCGGTATTCTAGAAACCCTTGATGACCTGCCTCTCAAACCCAAGGTCGAAGCGCTGTTCGAAGTGCCTCGCCGCGACGATGTTCAGCCGCTACCCCAAGCCGCCAAACTGCGCTGGCTAGCACGTGACGCTGAGCCGGCCTGTCAACACGGCGAGCTGCTGATGAGAGCGCTGCGCGATATCGATTTGCAACAAGAGATTGTCGCATTAGGAGGCTTCCCTTCGGCCGTAGCCAATGGAAGCGAAGATGCACTGAACCAGGATGAAGACGCCCCGCTTTGGGACCCCGCCACCCTGGATGACAGCGCACCCTTCTATGCCTGGATTGCCGCTGAAACCAAAGTCGCTATGAAACTGCGCCGCTATTTGGTCAACGAGTGCGGGCTACCCAAGCAGTACGTTACCAGCATGGGCTACTGGCGCCTGGGCAAAGCCAATGGTTAAAGGAACGGCAAATAACACGGTGTTAAACAGTGATTCCATAAACACGCCAGCTCAAACGCATATTGGCTGGCTAGACAGCCCCAACTGCTATGGGCGAATCAGCCGTGCTCTGCACTGGGTTACCGCTGCGCTTATCACACTGCAATTTACCGTGTTGCTGGCCTGGAGAGGAATGGGCGAAAACGCTATCACGCTGTTCTTGGCGGGCATCGGACCTCACGGCACATTAGGATTTATGATTCTGATCGTGACGCTGGCTCGCCTTGGCTGGGCATTGGCGAATCGAAAACAGCGCCCTCCCCACCAATCAGGGCTGGGTGGACGCTTGGCGCGCCTCGTCCATATCACCTTTTATGCGCTCCTGCTGTGGCTGCCCGCTTTCGCTATTGTGCGCCAGTACGGCCGCGGCGGCGCGCTGCGCTTTTATGGCATGAAGCTACTGCCCGAAGCCGAGCGCGACATCACCTGGATGATCGCCCCCGCCGATCTTCTTCACGGCCCACTCTCGTGGCTGCTATGTGGATTAGTCATCGGCCATATCGCCATGGCGCTGGTTCACCGCTTCTGGCTCAAGGACAGGGTGTTGGCGCGCATGGTGGGGGCAAATTGATAAAACTTTAATCCGCAGCTTTAGGATAACGACCTAAGAGTAACAAAAGGTTAATTCAGCACGGATAGGCGGTTAGGGATAATTTTGGCGAGAGTGAACCACTGATATGACCTCAATGCGATCCGTCACTTGGTAGACCACGATAAAGTTTGGGTGAGCAACAATTTCTCGCGTACCCGGCAAGCGGCCCACTTGATGTAAGTAAGGATGTTCAGCCACTGAGGAGACAGCTGCTTCAATACGAATACGCAGCCGCCGGGCAGCTTGAGGATCGCGCTCGGCGATGTAGACGACGAGCTCAAACAAGTCGTTAATCGCCTCGTCATGCCAGCGGATAGGCAGGCTCACGAAACTCCGCCGCTTTGGCGTTGCTCCGCTTCGGCGATGATCGCATCAACCTTAGACATGACCTCATCATGGGACATTCCCTGGCCCGGGTTGTCGATGCTGTGCTGAACCTTGGCTTTGAGCCAACGATCATAGCTATCGGCTTGTTCCTGCGTCTCGAATTCAGAAACGATAGGATCTAGCTGGGTATTCATGATCATCTCTCCTCGGTTACCTGTACAGTTTAATCGATACCCCCTATTTTGACATCCTTCCTAGCAGTTCTCTCCTCCTGATACCAATGCACCATGACCCAGTCAATTGACCGCCGAAGACACCACATTCTCACTACTAGTCGGCTGCTCACCATCCATCGGCTCTGGTGCCAACAACTTGCCACTCTCTAGCCGCACCAACCGATCCGCGAGGTGAAAGTAACGGTCATCGTGGGTGATGACCAGCACCGCTTTGCCCATGCGTTTTAGCTCGGGCAACACCTCGCAATAAAACACCTCTTTGAATAACGGATCCTGATCTGCCGCCCACTCATCAAACACCAAGAAGGGCCGATCTTCCAGGTAGGCCACTACCAACGCCAAGCGCTTACGCTGGCCCTGAGAGAGCGACTGGGTGGTGAACGCACCATTCTCAACCCGCACCTTGTGCTGCAGATGCAACTTGGCCAGCAGGCGGTTGCCCTCTTCGTCGAGATCTTCCCGCGGTGCTTCCAACAGTCGTTCGAAAAGATGGAAGTCCGAGAACACCACCGAGAAGAGCTGCCGGTAAGCATCCCAACCATCCGCCTCGACACGCTCGCCATTGAGCAACACTTCGCCACCATCCGGCGGATAAAGCCCCACCACTACTTTGGCCAGCGTGGTCTTACCGCTGCCATTGCCCCCCACCAGAAACACCACTTCCCCCGGTGTAAAACTCAGATTAATCGGCCCCAGCTCAAAGAAATCATCGCTCTGCTCGTGGTAGTACTGATGGGTGACGTCGCGCAATACAAGACTATGAAAATCAGGCACCTGAGGTGACGCCTGCCTCTCCTGCCCCTGGGGCATCTCGCGTGTGATGTTATCAATTCGGCTAGCGGCTACTCGCGCCATATTGATCCGCGGAATATTAATCAGCAAGCCTTCAAGGGGAGTCACCATAAACACAAACACCAGCGCAAAACCGGTCATTACCTGAGTTTGGTTAGGCCCATCGCCCGCCAATACAAACAGTACCAAGCCAATAAAGGCGTACATCAGGAACTGCCCCCAACTGGTCGAGATCACGAACAGCGACATGCCATAGGTGCGCAGCCGCCGCACGCCTTCAACCGACTCCCCCAATATCTGATCCATAAAGACCCGGCTCTTGCGCTGGTGCAGCCGCAGCTCTTTTGCTCCATCGGTAAGCGCACGGAAGTGACCAAACAGACGATCCTGCTCGGATGACGCACTCTGGAGGTAGTGAATAGCGCGTAAGTGCACCAAGTGATAACCGACAGCACCCAAGCCAATCACCCCCAATGCAAACAAAAACACCTGCCATGACAGCATCGCCAAGTAACCCAAACATCCCACCACAATGACCGTATTAGTCAAAATCACCGGCAAGCTAACGAACAGTACCGCCACGTTGTTGCTGTGCTCGGTAAGCGCCGACTGAATCCGCGCGCTGCCAACACGCTCGAACTGAGCAAAAGGGGTAACGGCCACACACTGGGCGATAAAACTGCGCAATTCAGCCAGGGCACGCTGCCCCAGCCGTTCAAACAACGCCGTCGACACCATCCGACAGGCCATTAGGGCCAAAGCAATCCCTGCGAAAGCCCAAGCAGCACTGGCACGGCTAGCGGCATCGCTGTTTAGCGCTGTATTAATTTGAGCAATCAGCAGCACGCTGAAAAGCCCCGAGAGAATACTGGCCAGGGCAGCGGCGGTCATCAGCCCGCGGGTTCGACGAAACAGATAGGAAAGCACATTCACCTCGTTGGAAAGCGATTGAAAACCGGCAGCTACCTCTAAAGACGAATCACTCCCGCAAAAAGTTAATCAATTTTCATGTAAACAAGCCTCATTCTCATTCGTCCTTAGATAAGGAAGTCAGTAATGCCGCCCGTGGCAGGTAATTTTTACGGCTGCTTTTTCTTTGATTTTTCGATTCGTTTTTGTGATTCGTTCTTATTGATAGGAGCTTTGCGGTGTCCAGTTCTGTCCAGGCACAAACACAGGTAGACGTACCCTATGAAAGCCCCGCGGTGGCCTCGCTGCTCTCACGCCCTGAGGGGTGCACCTATCAAGTTACCTATGAGGTAACCACGCAGACACTTTATGTGGAAGGACATCAAGAGCGTCTTGAGTGGTCATTAGTAGACGATAACAGCACCTTGATGCTGCAATGGTCACAGCGTTCAGCACCGCCTCTCCCGGCATTACTTGCTGCTATCGAAGGGGCTTTTGCCTTTCACTCAGGTACTGTAGCGCTTCACTTGCAGCTCCCCTCGGCTTTACATACTACTCTATGTGCCAATGGAATCGCGGTAAAAGATCCCCATGGCAAACTCTGGGCCTACGCGGAGCTATTCTGGCAGTTGCCAACCCTTTGGCTCACCTCCCCCTCCATGCGTCCCTACCCGCAACAGCCCATTTTGGAGAGTGGAAAGCGCCATCTACGCCGCCCGCCGCGCCCCAGTGGAACAGTCTATCAACGCCATATTCCCTGGCTGAATGCCACTCTGAGTTTTCGCGCACTTGACCTGGAGCTTGACCTAGAGCGCTTCAACCGCTGGATGAATGACCCAGTTGTCGCCCACTTCTGGGAAGAACAGGGTGCTCTGCAACAGCACCGCGAGCGGCTGGAAAGCACGTTGCAAAATCCCAGTGTGGTACCGCTGATCGGCTGTATTGACGGCAAACCCTTCGGCTACTTCGAGACCTATTGGGCCAAGGAGGATCGTATCGGCGCTTATTACGCTGCCGGTGACTTTGATCGCGGCTGGCACGTACTGATCGGCGAAGCCGCTTTTCGCGGGCGGCCTTATGTCGCCGCCTGGATGCCCTCTATCTCGCACTACCTGTTCCTCGACGACTGCCGCACTCAGCGCTTGGTGATTGAACCCCGCGTGGATAACGCCAAGATGCTGCGCAACCTTGCCCAGTGCGGTTATGCCCATGTTAAGGCGTTCGACTTTCCCCACAAGCGGGCCATGCTCGGCATGCAGCTACGCGAACACTTTTTCAACGAGCGCTGCTGGGTTCCACTGCCGCCTCACCCTGGGTCAGCGCCACGACCCGATGCACGCTTCACCCCATAAACACGTCAGCCACGAGGACTCTTATGCATATTCACGACTTGATCGGCATCGGCTTCGGCCCCTCCAATATTGCCCTAGCCATTGCGCTTGACGAGCAACACCAGGCAGGGCAAGCGCGGGATGCCTTGTTTATTGAGCGCCAGCCTTGCTTTGCCTGGCACCCGCATATGCTGCTGGAAAATGCCCATATGCAAATCTCTTTTCTCAAAGACCTAGTCACTCCGCGTAACCCAGGCAGCCGTTTCAGCTTTCTCAATTACCTCCACAGCAAAGGCCGCCTGCAGGACTTTATCAACCTACAAACCTTCTTCCCCAGCCGCCATGAGTTCAATGACTACCTAAGCTGGACTGCCAGCCACTTTGAACATCAGTGCGCCTATGGAGAGGATGTGTTTGAAGTATTGCCCGAAACTGATAATGACGAGGTCGCCTACCTCCGCGTGCGTTCACGGGATGCGAGTGGTGCGGTGCATGAAAGGCTCACTCGCTCGCTAGTGATCAGTGTGGGTGGCGCGCCCAATGTGCCTGAATGCTTCGCCGGGCTAAAAGACGACCCGCGGGTCTTCCACTCCAGCCACTACCTTCGTGAGCTGGCGAAGCAAGACGTTCCCAAACGCATCGCTGTGATTGGTGCAGGCCAGAGCGCCGCTGAGATATTCCTTGACTTACACGGCCGTGAAGGCATTCAGGTGGATCTTATTAGCCGGGCGTGGGCCTTTAAACCCTCCGATGATAGCCCCTTCGTCAACGAGATTTTCAACCCCGAATACACCGACTACGTATTCAACAATCCCACCGGCCAGCGGGAAGCGCTGCTGCAGGAGTACAAAAGCACCAACTACTCAGCCCCTGACTTGGCGCTGATTCAGGAGATTTACGATGTGTTCTATCAGCAAAAAGTAACCGGCCAGGCCCGCCACCGCTTCCGCCGTCGCCATGAGGTGATTGGCAGCGAAGCAACTACCGAAGGCGTTGAGCTACTTGTGCGAGATTTGGAGAGCGGTCACACAGAGCCCACCCGCTACGACGCAGTAGTGTTAGCCACCGGCTATGTACGCGACACTCATAAACGGCTGCTGGCCCCAATAGCTGAGTTCTTGCCGGAATTTGCCGTTAACCGCAGCTATCAGCTCTATACCAAACCTTCGTTCAAACCGGCTATTTTCTTGCAGGGCTGTTGCGAACCCACCCATGGCTTGAGCGATACCCTGCTGTCTATTTTGGCGGCACGGACAAGTGAGATTTGTGAAGTGCTTGATGAGGCACTATCAACAGCCCATTCAGATACCCCAGCTCCATCACTGGTAGCCACAGACTAATAGCCCATCAAAGCATGGTCGCTCTCTCAGGGCGACCCCAAATACTGAGACTTACACCCATGATGTCCCTACATCCTGATATCGCCGCTTTCTTAGACCTGGTCGCCGATAGCGGCAACCCACCTTTCCACTCGCTCTCACCACAACAAGCACGCGCTGCTTACGAAGCATCATCACAGATGCTTGATGAGCCAATTTCTAACGACGCAACATCATTGAGTATCACCTGCCGAGATGGATACCATCTTGAACTACGCCACTACCAAGGCAAAGAGGCTTTATCACCCACCTTGCTCTACTTCCATGGCGGCGGCTACCTATTAGGCAGCCTGGATTCTCATGATTCGCTCTGCCAAAGCATCGCCCAGGCGACTGGCTACACAGTGCTTGCCGTCGACTATCGCTTGGCCCCCGAGCACAAGTTTCCGACGGCGTTTCACGATGCTGAAGATGCCTATTGCTGGCTGCTGAAGCATGGAGAAGCGATGGGCATCGATACCTCACGTATCGCCGTCGGTGGTGACAGTGTAGGAGGCACTCTCGCCACGGCCCTTTGCATGTCAGCACGCGATAATGGTTGGCACCTTCCACGCTGCCAGATCCTACTCTACCCCTGCACCAGTGCCTGGCAGGACAGCGAGTCTCATCGTCGATACGCACAAGGCTACCTGCTGGAAGCAGACACCCTGCAATGGATGTTTGGCCACTATCTAAATAGCGATGAGGAACGCCACGATTGGCGTTTTGCGCCATTGGAGGCTGCAGAACTCAAAAACCTACCACCTGCGTTTATTGCCCTAGCTGAACATGACCCCCTGATCGATGAAGGCATCGCCTACGTGAACCGTTTACAGGAAGCGAACGTGGATACCCAGCTGATCATATACCCCGGCATGGTGCACGACTTCGCACGCCTGGGCAGCATTACGCCCGACGCTACCGGTCAGGTGCGCGCGGATATCGCAAAGGCGCTACAGCAGCATTTTACCAACCATCCCACACAGTAGATGTGGTGGCAGTCCAATAAGGCCTTCATATGACGCCATTCACTGCCACGTACCACTTTGGGCAACAGAGTGTTGCATGCCAATACAAACTAAGAACATAATACTAATAATAACAATTACTATTAGCATACAAATATCATTCAAGGGGATTACCATGCACTATCTTCATCGTAGTGGTCTACGCAGGCATCTTCTCTCTGCGGCCATTGCCAACACTTGTGCTGCGACACTATTCGCAGCACCGGCTGTGCTCGCTCAAGGCACTGCTGAAAATAGCGACACAAGAGCCACACTGCCTACCTTACAAGTAACCGAAAGTCGTCTCTATGAAGAAGCAACGGGGCCTGTACAAGGTATTGCAGCCACTCGCAGCGCAACAGGCACCAAAACCGACACACCTATTATTGAAACGCCACAGTCTATCTCAGTGGTCAGCAGTCAAGAATTCCGCAATTATGGTGCGCGGAACGTCAACCAAGCGCTAGGCTATACTGCGGGCGTGGCAAATTCTTATGGCGGGGGAGGTGCTGATACAACCCATGACAGCATGATGATTCGCGGCTTCAGCGTGCATACTGGTTACCGGGATGGCAGCAAATATCAAGCCAATACCTTTGATGGCCAGCAGGAATTGTATGGTCTGGAACGGCTGGAGGTACTAAAGGGGCCATCGTCAATTCTCTATGGCGTGGCGTCTCCTGGGGGGTTGATCAATGCGGTCAGTAAGCGCCCTATCAGCGAACCTTTGCGCGAAGTTAATCTACAGGTAGGCAGTTTTGATCGGCGTCAGGTCTCTGCAGACTTCTCCGACTCCCTGGATGAAGAAGGGCAGTTTTCTTACCGCTTAACCATGCTCCGCCGCGATAGCAATACCTTTATCGACCATGTGCCGGATGATCGCACCTACATCGCACCTGCTTTTAAGTGGCAACCAAACGAGGGTACCTCGCTAACCCTACTCAGCGAGTATCAGCGGGACGAGACGACTTATGTCTATGGGTTACCCGCCAGCGGCACCATTCTACCCAACCCCAACGGCGATATCCCTCGGGAGCGATTCGTTGGCGAGCCCGGCTTCGATGACTACGATAACGAAAGCTATTCCCTTGGCTATTTGTTCGAGCACGATTTCTCCAATAGATTGAAATTGCGCCACAATTTGCGCAGTTTCCACTCTGATCGAGACTATGACCTCACTAGTATTGTTCAGAGCCCTGAGAGCTCAGCTGGACGTCACTATTCCAGAACTGCATTTGATCGGCGTGATGCCTCCAGGGCACTCTCTTCCGACACGTCCTTGCAGTATGACTGGGGGTACGGAGCGACTGACAACACTACTCTGGTCGGCCTCGACTATGTCCGCCAACGTCACGAAACCGAACGTTACCAGCAAACCGCCCCTTCTCTAGATCTCTATAATCCTATTTATGGAAGCGGCAAACTCGGTGAGCGTATTCCTCTTGATTACTCCCTAGTCAACCACAAAGAACAGGTGGGTCTGTATCTTCAGAACCAGATGAAGATTGCCGATCAATGGGTGTTCATGCTTGGAGGGCGTCAGGACTGGATCGACACAGAATCCTCGCGGTACTTCGATCCATCCCAAGGATCGCAGCAGGATGACAATGCCTTCACCGGCCGCGTTGGATTCGTTTATTTGGCCGATAACGGCTTGGCTCCCTTTGCCAGCTTCAGTCAATCCTTTGAAGTAGCGACTGGCAGCGACCGCAGCGGCAATCAGTTCGAGCCCACCCGAGGGGAACAGTTTGAAGCAGGCATTCGCTATCAGCCCGAAGGGGGCGATACCATGCTCACCGCTAGCGTTTATGAATTAACTCAGGAAAACGTGCTAGTTGCTGATCCGGTGGATACCAGCTTCCAAGCACAAATAGGCGAGGTGCGCTCTCGCGGCGTCGAGCTGGAAGCCAAAACAGAGATAGGCCTTAACGCTAATCTGGTCGCAGCCTATGCATATACCGATGCGCGTACAACGAAAAGCAGTCCAGCTACTCCCGACAAAGTCGGCGAGCGAACCGGTCAAGCACCCTATAACCAATTCTCATTATGGGGTGATTACCGCTTTGGCAATTTTGGTTTACCTAGCCTGAAGCTGGGCGCTGGCGTACGTTATGTTGGCTCAACGCTTCCTAACGCCTATCTTGATGGAAAAGTCTCTGGTTTTACCCTTTTTGACGCCATGGTTAGCTATGAGACAGGATCATGGTTGCTCTCGTTAAATGCGACCAACCTTACTGACAAAACCTATATCGAGTCCTGCACCTTCGCTTGTTACTACGGAGAACCTCGCAGTATCGTCGGCACGGCGTCCTATCAGTGGTGACCGGAGGTAATCGCAACACATCATGTTGGGATGTGATCATTAGACGACGAACGTAGAAAAACCATCCTACGCTTCATGCATAAAAAAACAGCGGTCAGACCACCCCTGGCCGCTGTAACTTTGTCTAATAACTGGCCTTGCTCTTAAACATGGACAATTAACAACCATCATGACGCCTCTTTATACGCAAAACACAGGAATAATAGTGAAACATAAAAGTGATATTATCTATCGTTCTATTCGCTATAAAAAAACTCCCTTATCAGTCGCCTTGCTAATCGGTTTGTTAATTAGCAATTTTTCGATGGCAAGCGATGATAACAGCGTAGCCCCTTTAGCAACCTTTGATTTCGCAATCGCCGAAACACTCACCGCGATTGGTCACCCGCCTGGCTTTCTATCAGGTCTCACAGAGTACGAGACATATTTACGTCATGATGGCATTCTCCCCAGTGCGACTAACCTCGGCCGTAGGCACTTTCCTAACTTTGAGCTTCTTGCAAGCCTTCCACCAAAACATATTTTGATTTCACCTCCTCTCCATATCAACTTACTACCCAAGCTCAGAGAAATTTCTAGTATTAAGGAGTACCCAATTTATAACTTTTCCGATAGTAATGATGATCAGAACCACTGGGAAATAGTAGAGGAATTGACTCGTCAGCTTGGTATCCTAGTCAATGATCCTGACGCATCGGAGCGCTATATTAATCAAATCAATCACCAATTTGACGATTTAAAAAGACAGCTTAATAGCATCGACGAACCTTTATTAATAGTTCGTCTAGTGGATGAGCGTCATGCCCGTGTTTTTGGTAAAGGAGGCGTTGAAGGCATGGTGCTAATTCGCCTTGGTCTCCAGAACGCTTGGCAGGATGATATGGGTCAATGGGGAATTACGAATGCTAGTGTAAGCTCTCTCTTTAACATCGATGCTAAAATTATATTTCTTGAAAGCCCCTTCGACCCCGCTGGATTTCAGGAGCAACTACTCTCTGATGGTCAGTGGAGACACCTCCCAAGCGTAAAACAAAATAACTATGTAATTCTACCGCTCAACTATTGGCAATGGGGAGGGTTTCCCTCAGCTCTACGCTTCGCCAACAACCTTGTTAGCCATGTTATTGAAGGTGGCAAAGCCAACAGTACTGTCGAAGCAAACCCATGAATATGCTAACAATATATAAAGAGTGGCAACAGGAGGAAAAACGAAAAGCAATTAGACGTTTATCAGACTTCGAACCTTATCGTTGAAAAAAGAAAATGCAGCATCCAACTTATTTACAGCCATCAGTAGCCTATTATAAAACTCGATAGCCACTTCTCTCCTATCTCGCTCGCTGATATCAACGAGCTTTTTTAACAATCCAATAAAAGTCTGGACTTTAATTATAAAGACAACAGGCCAATTTATGAAAAACATTACTCAACGGTCTGAGCTAATACTTAGCAAAACTACTATGGAGACCCTAGAAACTATACTCATCAGTTGACATTTAGCTACTAGAAATAACAGAGGCTGTGATTATACTGGCATTCCGAGTTCTTAATACATTAACATTCTTGCGACGTCACGGCATCTGACATTACATGCGGATCATACCTAACATCACCAATTTCTTCGACACTGTTTAATCTCAGACAAAGCTAACCGTTAGCGAGTAATAGAATAAAAACACCGGCAATGGATCGCCTGGAGACTCAAGATCGCCTGTAAATCAGGCCTCCGGCTACCCTGCCCGGCTAACAAATTACCGCAGTTGACATCACTGTGCTTCGAAGCACAAACATCTCCCCGCCCAGCAAGATACTGTAAATACCTGCCGTTAGGTGCGAGATGTATTAGTTCACACGCCATACAGACAGTAGCAATAGCGTGGTTGCCAACCTGGCCTAATAGCACTCGGCCATGGCTGCTTCTCGCGTGCCGCCTAAGATTGTTCTCCCGCACCAGAGCCAGCAAAAGCCACCGGTGCGTACATGACCAACTGTACCAGTCCTAAAGTGCAATCACTAAAGAGCTGGCAGTCCAAAGAACCACCAACACTCAATAGCCATCTTTAAGACAGATCTCTAAGAGGAAGGCTCGACGACCCTCAACACCTCCGCACAGTGATCGACGATCCAGGCTAACTCCTCGTGATAGATCGCCTGCAACCTCGCTATAGTTTCCGAATCAAAAACACGAGTGCTGTAGATCCACTTACTGGTGAATACCCCCTTGTGTACGTGAGAAACCAGTTCTAGCCAGTTCGCCAAAGGCATTTCATCGCTGCGCTCGCGCCCTTTGCGGTTACCGTCGTCGTACACCTCCCAAAGTCGATTCTCGGTGGCCTCACCGCCAAACTGGCCGAGATAGTTGACATTGATCCGAGCCCGGTTGTCGGGTAACTCGGGGACACTGTCCTGCCTCTGCAGGTATCGCAGCACCCCATAGCCCAGCCCCTTAAGGGGCACTGCCTGGCGGCGTTCCCGAATCCGAGCGATGGTTTCGGCCGGGCTTTCATCGGCGGCCGTCAGCCGTAGAGGGTAGATAGAGGTGAACCAACCCACCGTGCGCGATAAATCAATATCGGCCTCGCCAGCCTCACGACCATGTCCCTCCATATTGACCAGGAAGTCGCGCTCGCCAGTCCAGCGCCACAGAGTCCTCGCCAGCGCCGCCAGTAGCAAGTCGTCAATCGTTGCCGAGTAAGCATTGGGCGCGTCCCTGAGCAGACGCTGCGTGCGCTCAGCGCTCAGGCGTCTTTCGTGATGCGCCACATCGCCGAAGATACCCGGTGGAGTGTCGCCATCCACGGGTAGATCGGCGACATCGGCCAATTGCGCCCGCCAGTAATCGGCCTCGGCAGCCAGAACAGGCGACGCTGCCAGTTCATGCAGGTGGCGCGACCACTGTGATAATGGAGAAGTCCGAGGCGGCAGTTCTACCATCTCGTCACGGCTCAAGGCGGCATAGATTCGAGCCATGTCCTCAAGCAAAACACGCCAAGATACACCATCGATAACCAAGTGATGAGCAACGATCAGCAGGCGTTCCTCGTCCCCTTTGATGACGATGTGCACAAAGCGCACGACACACCCACTCGCAATATCCAAGCTACGCTGCGCCGCATCAGCGATGGCCGAGATCTCCCCAACATCCGCCACTTCGTGATAGTTCACCAATTCGAGAGCCTGAGCATCGCCGTACGCCTGCGACCATCCTCCATTATTATCCGTACGGAAATACATACGCAGCGCTTCGTGATGAGCAATGATGTGATGCGCCATACCAGCCAGCGCCTTGCGGTTGATCGCTGCCTTAGGGCGCAACATGATGGACTGGTTGAAGTGATCGCGAGAAGTGTTAATGGTTTGGAAGAACCACTGCTGGATTGGCGTCAATGCGAAAGGACGGTCATTGTCGACCACTGCTTCCCCAGCCGAAACTGAGTCGGCCGTCTGCTCGCCGCAGTGTTCGAGCAGCGCCCGAATGGTCTGATAACGCATCAGATCTCGCAGCCTAAGGGCAATCCCTAAATCCGCCTGACGGATTCGTGAGATCAACTGCAGACTGAGGATCGAATCTCCACCCAGTTCGTAGAAATTATCCGTCTCACCGACGCACTCAATCCCAAGTAACTCTTGCCAGATCGCGGCCAGCCGCTCGGCTTGAGGCGATGCCGGAGCAACGAATTCTCGCTGCGTATCCGCCTGCGGTGCGGGCAGCGCAGCGCGGTCAAGCTTACCATTAACCATCCGCGGCAGGCCGCCGAGCGTCATCAGGTGCGCTGGCACCATGTACTCGGGTAGGGTGTTGAGTAGATGACGCTTGACCCGTTCGCTTAGCCCACCAGCAGCGCTTTCCATTCGTGCCACCAGATAGGCGACCAGACGTGGCGCCCCTTGTGCATCGTGTAACGCGACGGCAACATCGGCAACGCCATCAATACTGCGTATCGCTGATTCGATCTCGCCCAGCTCGATACGGAAGCCACGTACCTTGACCTGATCATCGAGACGCCCTAAGTATTCGAGGTTGCCGTCTGCCAGCCAGCGCACCCGGTCACCAGTGCGATACAGTCGTCCGCCATCAGCAGCGAAGGGGTCAGCCACGAAGCGTTCTGTCGTCAATGCACTACGCCCCAAGTAGCCACGCGCCAGACCGTAGCCGCCGATATACAATTCTCCCGCCATACCTCGCGGCACGAGGTTCAGATCAGTATCCAGTACATACAGCGCACGCTCACCGACTGGGCGACCGATCGGAGCGTAGTCTCCATCAAAGCTTGCCTCAGCAGGGGACTGCCATAACAGTGGTGTAACCACCGTCTCGGTAGGGCCATAGCCGTTGATGAAACGCTTGGCGGAAAGGACCTTACGCGCCTTGTCGAAAGCCGCCTTGGGCATCGCCTCGCCACCAAACACGTAGAGTTCAACCATAGGCGCTGCCGCTCCGCTGTCGACCCAATCAACGAGTTGATTAAGATAGGCTGGAGGCAAGGCCACGCTGTCGACGCAATGTTCACGCAGCGCAGTACAGGTCAGTTCAGGGGCCCACAGCTCGTCGTCGCGCAGCACCAAGCTTGCGCCACTACATAATGCGGTCAGCCAGCGCTCGTGAGCTCCATCAAAGGCGAACGACATAAAGTGCAGCTCGCACGCGCTGGACGGTAGCGCATAGCGTTCAGCGATAGCTTGACAATGCATGGCCAGCGGCCCGTGGGCGACACCAACGCCCTTGGGAGTCCCTGTGGATCCAGAAGTGTAGATCACGTAGGCCAGGGCCTGTTCAGGAACTGCTAGGCACGGATCACTGTCAGCGTAATCGGTCAAGTGCAGACTATCCCAGGTCAGGCACGCTACCGCAGGTTTAGGTAAGGCGGCCAGCACCTCTCCCTCACTGATCAAAAGCACCATACCACTGTCACGCATCATGAATGCCAGCCGCTCGCCGGGATAGGCGGGATCTAACGGTAAATAGGCGGCTCCTGCCTTAAGTACCGCCAGAAAGCTAACCAGGATATCCGGAGAACGCCGCATGGCCACACCAACGATGTCACCACATCTTATGCCGCGCTCGAGTAGGCAGTGCGCTAGGCGATTGGCCCTAGCATCAAGCTGAGCATAATCCAGCCTCCACTCCCCCATCGACACAGCGAGAGCATTAGGGCGTTTGACTGCATGGCGGGCTATCCAGCTGTGCACCCGAGCGTCGTCATCAGACGTCGAACCAGTCGATCCCCTGCCCAGTTCAACGAGCCGATGACGATCCGCGTCGGCCTGCCAGTTGAGCGTTCCGATCCGTCGCATGGGATCAGCGACCATTTGCTGGAGAACTGCCTCCAGGCTGCAACGCATATTCTCGGCGACATCATCAGCGAACTTTTCGCGACTGTAGCAGTACTCAACCTCGACCGACTCACCAACCGTCACCTGCAGATCCATGGCGTAGCCAGTAATCCCTTCACCCTGTGCATTACCAAACTCCAGCCCATAGCGCTGGGTATTGCGCAGCGCCTGGTCAATAGGATGGTTCTCGAATACGATAATGCTGTCGAACAACGCACGCCCCGACTGCCCCCCCCAACGCTGAATAGTCGCCAGTGACACGTGCTCGTATTCGCGCACACGGAGATTGGTACGCTGCACACGCTGTAACAGGCTCGCTACGCTATCCTTCGCTTCAATTTTCAGGATGATGGGTACCGTGTTGATGAACAGCCCCAGCATCTCCTCCACTCCCTCCAGGTCAGGTGGTCGCCCAGAGACTGTGGCACCGAAGACGATATCCTCACGCTCGCCGTATAACTTCAGAACCAGTCCCCACGCCGCCTGCACGAGCGTATTCAGCGTCACGTGCTGATCCCGCGCGGCATCCATCAGCGTTCGTGTCGTGCCACGATCGAAATGCGTGTAGATCTTGGCGAACCCGCGCCGATCACTGGATGTTTTCTGTGCATCCGCCAGTAGCATCGGCCCAGACAAACTCTGCAGTTCCTCTGCCCAGAAGCTCCGCGCGGCCTCCTCGTCTTGATCATACATCCAGCGGATGAAGCGACCATACACTGACCCCAGCGGAGATAATGACTCACCGGCGTACAGCGTCAACCATTCCCCCAGCAGCCGCGAATCCGACCAACCATCCGAGAGAATATGATGTTGCGTCCATATCAGCCGGTAGCGATTATCCTCCAAATGGATCAAGCGGATTTTTGACAGAGGTGGCTTCAACCAGTTTATTTCCCTGACAAGCTCCTGTCGTGCATAGTGGTTCAGATCCTCCTCTACAGTGTCTCCCGCATCACGCCAGTCCATCACCTCTACATCGGGGGTGGCTTGTTTGAAGACGATTTGCAACGGGCGTTCCATGCCCGGCT
>NZ_JABUZF010000235.1:48964-70965 GCF_014897885.1 Halomonas sp. 3D7M
CCTGCCACAGAAAACCTGTGCGCAGTATCGGCTGCCTGGTGACCATCTGTTGCCAAGCTTCGATAAGACGGTCAACATTCAGGCCAACAACATCGACATTGAGTTGATTGATGTACAGCCCTTCTCCTTCCGCCTCGAGCGAATGGAACAGCATGCCCTCCTGAGTGGGTGACAGCGGATAGACGTCCTCAATCTCTTCCGGTGCGGGGGCGTCGATATTATCCAACTGCGCGCGATCCAGGTAATCTGCCAAGCTCTCGAGCAACGCCTCGGCATGCTCGGGCGGCGTAGCCTCGACGGGATCAGCGACCATCGCCAGCTTCGTCACGCTCTGATACTCAAAGACTTGACGAGGAGTAATCATCCAACCGGCCCGGTGTAACCTAGAGACGATCTGCAGGCTGAGAATCGAATCCCCGCCCAGCTCAAAGAAGTTGTCGTGACGGCCGACTCGTTCAACGCCCAATACTTCTGACCAAATTACCGCTAACGCTTCTTCCACCTCACCCTGAGGCGGCTCGTACTCCGAGCCACTGACCAAATCCGGTGCAGGCAAGGCCTTGCGCTCCACCTTCCCATTAGCATTCAGCGGCAGCTCATCGAGGGTGACCACAACGCTCGGCACCATATAATCCGGTAGCTTTTGGCCCAGCGCTTCACGTAGTGAGCTGGTGTCGAGTTCACTGTCGGCTTGGGAAACCACATAGGCCACCAACCTGGAACCATTGGGGCCTTCTTGAGCGACCACTACTGCCTCGCGAACTTCCGGCTGAGTTAATAGTTCGGCTTCGATCTCACCCAATTCGATACGCAGGCCGCGGATCTTCACCTGGTGATCAAGGCGGCCCAGATACTCGAGCTGGCCATCTTCCCGCCAACGCACCAGATCGCCGGTGCGATAGAGGCGTTCTCCCTGCGCAAATGGATCCGCAACGAATCGTTCCGCCGTTAAGCCTTGGCGATTAAAATAACCCCGCGCCAAGCCCACGCCGCCGAGGTAGAGTTCACCCGAGATCCCGGGCGGCGCCAAGTTAAGATCGCCATCCAGTACGTAGGTACGGATACCAGCGATCGGTTGGCCGATAGCTACGTGGTTGCGCCCATCGTTTTGGCAAGTCCAGTGGGTAACATCAATGGCCGCTTCAGTGGGGCCGTAGAGGTTGTAGAGTGCCGTGTGAGGCAGGCGGGCAAATACCTGATTTTGCAGCTCCGCTGGGAGCGCTTCTCCGCTGCATACCAGACGCGTCAGGCTGGTGCAGGTCTCTACCTCGCCATGGGCCAGGAAGGCCTGCAGCATTGAAGGTACGAAATGTAGCGTGGTGATCCCATGAGTACGGATCAATTTGACCAGTTGGGCTGGTTCGCGGTGAGCGCCTGGTGGCGCCATCACCAGTCGGGCGCCCTGCATTAGCGGCCAGAAGAATTCCCATACAGAAACATCAAAGCTGAAGGGCGTTTTCTGTAGCACCGCATCGTCGGCCGTTAAGCCATAGGCCTCTTGCATCCACTGTAGACGATTAGTCAGTGCATGGTGACGGTTAGCCGCGCCCTTGGGTCGCCCAGTAGAACCCGAGGTGTAAATGACATAGGCAAGATATTCACCGTGCAGCGCCACCGCCGGATTAGTCGAGCCATGATGCGTGACGTCCAGTCGATCCAATTCAATAACGTTCAGCCCATCAACTACCGGCAACGACTTGCGCAGGTGTTGCTGAGTAAGCAGCAGCTCGAGGCCGCTGTCTTCGACCATATAGGCCAGACGCTCGGTGGGGTAATCCGGATCCAGCGGCACGTAGGCGCCCCCCGCTTTAAGTATCGCCAGCAACCCCACCGCCATCTCGATGGAGCGCTCCATGGCGATACCCACTCGGGTTTCGGGTTTGACGCCTAGCCCGATCAGATAGTGGGCCCAGCGATTGGCGCAAGCGTTGAGTTCAGCGTAGCTGAGTGACTGCTCTTCAAATACTAGTGCCATGGTCTCTGGGGTTGCAGCAGCCTGCTGCTCAATCAACTGATGGATTGGTTGGGCATTGAGATGCTGGTATGAGTTCACCCCCCACTCTCTCAACAGCTGTTGCTCGTTCTTTCCTAGCAGGCTAATCTCACTGATCGCTTGCTTAGATGCATTTTGCAAGCTATCCACGATGCCATCCACAGCAGCTCTCATATAAGCACAGAGCCGCTGCCCACCAATCGTGCGGTTTACCTGCCCTACCAGTTGGAAGCCATCTCCCAGATCATCTACCGCCATAGTGATTGGGTAGTTGGTGCGCTCCTGGCCGCCTAGAGTCTCCATCCCCTCCCAAGTAGGAGCGACACTCTCGCCCCGTTGAGGCGCAGCCTGGCGGTAGTTCAGCAAGCTCGAGAACAACGGAGCGCCGCCAGGTAAGCCACTGCAACGCTGCGCTAGGCCAAGACTGGCATGTTCATGGTGCAGTAGTTCAGAGAGAGCATCATGAGTTTGCCGTAAGCATTCATCGACAACTTGGGCACCCAGTGTAATGCGCAACGGCAGCGTATTAATAAATACCCCTAGCGCTCGCTCAGCGCCTTCGATGCCTTGCATACGTCCGGAAAGCACCGTGCCAAACACCACATCGTCCTTGCCGGTAGCTTTGCCAATTACCAGCGACCAGGCGAGATGGAAGAAAGCCGCTGCGCTGACGCCGTGGAGCCGAGCTTGATGACGGATCGCCGCCGCTAGCTCTCCGTCAATCACAAGGCGATGCTCGTCGATATCGTCACCGTTCCCCATAACGTCGTTGAGACCGAAGGGCAGCGTACCCTCGTCAAGATCGCCAAAGCGACGGTGGAAGTAAGCCTGGTGTTCGCTATCAGACACACCCAAGCGAGCCTGAGCGATGAAATTGCGGAATGGCAAGGGCTCGGGCAGCTCCGCAAAACGCCCTTGCTCAATCAGCGCGATCTCTTTGACGGCCTGCTTGACTGTCATGTTGTCATCGATTAAGTGGTGGATAAGTAACTGCAGTAGGCACCCGCCATCAGTCGTGTCCTCGATAGCCACGGCTCGCATCAAGGGCGCCTGGCGCACATCGATCCGGCAACGACCAGGATCGGCGGCGTGACGCAACCGTTCCAAGGTAGACAGCATTAAGTCTTCAGTGTCGTCGCTGCTCTTCTCGAGCCACTCCACCACCAGCGGTGCTTGGCGGAGAACAACCTGTACCCGTTCGTCGAGCCCTTCCCAGAAAAAAGCAGTGCGCAGGATGTCGTGACGCGCCATGACTTGGTTAAAACCATTGATGAAACTCGCCATGCGGGCGCGGTCGTCGAAACGCATGGTGTATGAAGTGATGTAAGCGTCACGCCCGGCGTGCAGCAGATGATGAAAGAGGATGCCCTCCTGTAGCGGCGCCAGAGGATAAATATCCTGAATGTTGGCGCCACCACCCGGCACCGTCGATTCAATGCGCGCGATCGATTCCCGGTCGAGCGATACTAGGGGGAGCATCCAGGGCTCGATGGTATCGCAGTGCTCAGGAATTAGGTTGGGCGGAACCTCCACCTTACGGAGGTTGTTCGCCTCTTCTAGCACTTGCGCGAAATCGCTTAGACGCGGATGTTCGAATAACTCACGGATGGCGATGTCCCGGCCACGTTCACGCAATCGCGCAATCAGCCGCAGCGCGAGCAACGAATGCCCACCTAACTCGAAGAAATTATCGTGGCGGCCGACCCGCTCGATTTCTAGCACCTCACACCAGAGCGCTGCCAGACTGACTTCCCACTCGCCGCATGGTGCCTCGAACTCGCCATTCCCGGTGCCAATGTCGGGATCGGGCAGCGCAGCACGATCAAGCTTTCCATTGGCGGTTAACGGCAGGGCGTCCATGGCTACCAACGCGCTGGGTATCATGTGGGCGGGGAGATGGTGGCTCAGCCGTTTGCGCAGTACCTGAGTGTCAAATTCAGTCACGGCCGCGACCATATACCCAACCAGCCGGTCACCTCCTGGCCCTGAACACGCCACGACCACAGCATCGCGAATTTCCGGCTGAGCCAACAGGCAGGCCTCGATTTCGCCGAGCTCGATGCGGAAGCCGCGGATCTTGACTTGCTGGTCACCACGCCCCAGATACTCGAGCTGGCCGTCATCACGACAGCGCCCTAGGTCGCCAGTGCGGTATAATCGACCACCTTCGCTATCGAAAGGGTTGGCAACAAAGCGTTCGGCACTCAACCCGGCGCGCTTGAGATAGCCACGGGCAAGTCCTGCGCCCGATACGTAGAGCTCGCCGACAACGCCAATCGGCACCCGATTAAGGTCGTGATCCAGCACTTCGATACCGAGGTCGGGGATGGCGACTCCGACCGGGCTGCGCTGCCCTTGCAGATCCGCCGCAGTGATCGGGCGATAGGTAACGTGAACCGTCGTTTCGGTGATACCATACATATTGATAAGGCGCGGATGCTTATCGCCGAAGCACTCGATCCATGGCCGCAACATTGCTGGCTCCAGGGCTTCGCCGCCGAAGATGACAAACCTCAGAGCGAGATCCTTGCGTGTTTGGATACCGGGTACGTTGATTAATTGACGGAAGGCTGATGGCGTTTGGTTGAGTACCGTCACTTGTTCCCGGCATAGCAGCTCGAGGAATTCTTCGGGGGAGCGGCTGACCCAGAACGGCACCACGACCAACTTGCCGCCCGTGCAAAGGGCACCGAATATCTCCCATACCGAGAAGTCGAAGGCATAGGAATGAAACAGTGTCCAGGTGTCTTGCCCGGAAAAATCGAACCACCTCGCCGTAGCATCAAGTAATCGCGTCACATTGGCGTGACACAGCTGCACACCTTTAGGCTGGCCGGTAGAGCCTGAGGTATAAATGACATAGGCGAGGTTGTCACCACTCAGTACTAACCTAGGGTTGTGCGCTGGTCGCTCTGTAACGTCCAGGCTATCTAATGCGATAGCAGTTAACTCTTCGCGCTGTGGGAGCTTCGTCGTTAGTCCCGATTGGGTCAGCAGCAGCTCAATGCCGCTGTCTTCGATCATATAAGCGAGCCGCTCGGTGGGGTAATCCGGATCCAGCGGCACATAGGCGCCACCCGCCTTGAGAGTAGCCAGTAGCCCCACCACCATCTCGATGGAACGCTCCATGGCGATGCCCACCCGGGTTTCGGGTTTTACGCCTAGATCAATCAGATAGTGGGCCAAGCAATTGGCGCGGGCATTGAGTTCGGAGTAGCTAAGTGACTGATCTTCGAATACTAACGCGGTCTTCTCAGGGGCCGCCGCAGCTTGGCGCTCAATCAAATGGTGGATAGGCGAAGCATCGGGATACTGTTGAGAGCTTTCCCCCCATTTCTGCAATTGAAGGTGCTCGTCTTTATCAAGCAGCTCAATATCGCTCAATGCACTCTCTGGCATCTCAGCCAATGCCTTTAGGATGGCGGCATAGTGCTGTGCTAAACGCTCTATAGTGGCTGGTTCGAACAGTTCCTCAGCGTAAACAAAGCTTGCCTCCAGGCAACCATTCTTGCGCTCTACCACATCAAGAGTCAGCTCAAACTGCGCCTCCTTCTTCTCTAGTGGCCAACTGCCCAGTTCCAACCCTGGTAGCGTCTGCAGTGCGCCATGATCCTGGCGTTGGTGATTGAACATCACCTGGAACAGTGGTGTGTGACTCAGGCTGCGCTCAGGCTGCAGTGCCTCCACTAACTGTTCGAAGGGTAGATCCTGATATTCCTGCGCCCCCAGTGCTGTACGCTTGCCTTGTTCCAGTGCCTCGGCCAAGCTCTGGCGACCATTCAACTGGTTGCGCAATACCTGGGTATTAACGAAAAAGCCCACCACTCCCTGGGTTTCCGTTCGGTGACGGTTGGCGATCGGTACACCGACCCGAATATCTTCCTGCCCGGTATAGCGATACAGCAGCGCTTGGAAACCTGTCAGTAGCGTAATGAACAGGGTGGCACCCTGCGCCTGGGTTAGCTGGCGGAGCCCGTTAATCAGTGATTCCGGGAGCACTATTTGGTGGCGCGCAGCGTGATAATGTCCATCGTTGCGACGCGGTCGATCAGTTGGCAGTTGCAGTACCGGATGTTCGTCACCCAGTTCCGCCTGCCAGTAGGCGAGTTGGCGCTCCTTCTCGCCCGCCTCCATCCATTGGCGCTGCCATAGCGCATAATCAGCGTACTGAATCGGCAAGGCTGGTGGCTGCCAGGCCTCTCCTGTCACTCTAGAAGCGTAATCTGCGGAAAACTCGTTGATGATCAACTGCATCGACCAGCCATCAGAGACGATGTGATGCATGACCACGACCAGAAGGTGCTTCTCTTCTGCTAAGCGTAGTAGCCCCACCCGTAACAGCGGCCCCTGTTCTAGATCGAAAGGGTCATTGCAAAGCCGATCAATCTGATTGTCTATCGCTGCTTTTCGCTCTCCCTTGGGCATATGAACTAGATCAACTTCGTGCAATACGAAGTTGATCTCGGCCTGCAGCACTTGCATTGCACCACCCTCGCCATCGTCACGGAACACCGTGCGTAATACCTCATGACGAGATATCAAAGCTGCGAAGCTACTCCGCAGTGCCTCAGGATCCAGCGAGCCATTGAGAGTCAGAGCACCAGTAATATGATAGGCGCTACTTTGAGGATCAAGACGCCAAAGAAACCACTGGCGAAGTTGGGCATAGGAGGCTGAGCAAATGTTCTGTTGCGATTCAGGGCGGCCAAGAATAGGAAACTGACCGATGCCCAACCCTTGAGTACGAATTTTGTCGTAAACCACGCGGCGTTGTTCGACTGACAATCCGGTAAAACGCTCCGCAATACGACGGGTATCGATGTGACTCATTGAACGGTATCCATGCTGTCGATGAAGGAATCAATGTCGGAGAGCGACTGCTCAAAGGAGGATTCACTGTTTAGTGCAGCAATACATTTTGCTAAGTCGCGAAGTAGTGGGTGTTTAAACACTTCAGAGATTTTGAGCTCAACTTGCATGTCAGCTTGAACGCGAGCCACCATCTGCACAGCAAGTAGCGAATGCCCTCCCAGCTCAAAGAAGTTGTCATGACGGCCCACACGTTCGACGCCAATTACCTCTGACCAGATTTCCGCCAGCGCTTTTTCCACCTCTCCCTGAGGCGGCTCATAGTGCGTGTCACTGGCCAAATCCGGCTCGGGCAACGCCTTGCGGTCTACCTTGCCGTTGGCATTCAGCGGCAGTGCTTCGAGCATAACCACGACGCCCGGCACCATATAGTCTGCCAGTCGTTGCCCCAGCACCTCACGTAGTGAGGTGCTATCGAGTTCACTGCCAGCCTGGGGAACCACATAGGCCACCAGTCTCGAACCAGTGGAGCCTTCTTGCGCTACCACTACCACCTCGTGAACTGTCGGCTGAGAGAGTAGTTCGGCTTCGATCTCGCCTAGTTCAATACGCAGGCCGCGGATCTTCACCTGGTGATCGAGGCGGCCCAGATACTCAAGCTGGCCATCCTCACGCCAGCGCACCAGGTCCCCCGTACGGTAAAGGCGCTCGCCCTCCGTGAACGGATCAGCGACAAAACGCTCCGCTGTGAGATCACTGCGACTGAGGTAGCCACGGGCCAGGCTTACACCACCGATATAGAGCTCTCCCGCGACACCCTGGGGTACCAAATTGAGATCACCATCCAGGACGTAGGTGCGGGTACCGCTAATGGGTCGCCCAATGGGGATCTGGCGGTGAACGTCGTCACGGCACCACCAGTGAGTGACATGAATGGTGGTTTCAGTGGGGCCATAGAGATCGTGCAGGTGTGCACCATCAAGACACTCCGCCACATCCTGCTGCAGTGTGGCTGGAACGGCCTCGCCGCCGCACATAATATGCTTGAGCCGCGTCTTGGCTCTAACATCAGGATAAGCCAGGAAGGCCTTGAGCATGGAGGGCACAAAGTTAAGCGTGGTGACGTCGTGCCGCTGAATCAGCTCGATAATGCGCTCGGGATCGCGATGGTCGCCCGGCTGAGCGATCACCAAACGTGCCCCAACACTCAGCGGCCAGAAAATTTCCCATACCGAGACGTCGAACCCGAACGGCGCCTTATGCAGTACGGCATCGGTATCGGTGAGTTGATAGGTCTCCTGCATCCAGACCATACAGTTGGTCAAGGCATCATGGCGGATGGCTGCGCCCTTAGGACGCCCGGTAGAGCCTGAGGTATAAATCACATAGGCAAGATGCTCGCCGTGCAGCGCCACCGCTGGATTGGTAGCAGCGTGATGTGCCACGTCCAGCTGATCCAATTCAACAATGCTTAGGCCATCAGCTACCGGCAATGACTCGCGTAAGTGGTGCTGAGTCAGCAGCAGCTCGATGCCACTATCTTCGGCGATGAAGGCCAGCCGCTCTGAAGGATACTCGGGATCCAGCGGCACATAGGCGCCCCCCGCCTTGAGAGTAGCCAGCAGCCCCACCACCATTTCGATGGAGCGTTCTATGGCAATACCCACCCGGGTCTCGGGCTTTACGCCTAGTCCGATCAGATAGTGGGCCAATTGGTTGGCTCGGGTATTGAGTTCGGCGTAGCTGAGCGACTGATCTTCAAATACTAGCGCCGTAGCCGCTGGGATTGCCGCGGCCTGGCGCTCGATCAGTTGATGAACTGGCTTAGCATCGGGATGCTTGTGGGAGTTCACCCCCCACTCGCTCAACAGCTGTTGCTCGTTCTCCCCTAACAGGCTAATCTCGCTTAGCGACTGCTGCGGCGCATTTTGTAGGCTTGCTACGATGCCGGACACAGCCGATTGCATGTAATCACATAATCGCTGAGCGCCTATCAAACGGCTCACCTGCCCTACTAGCTGGAAGCCCTCTCCGAGATCATTTACCGCCATACCAATTGGGTAATTGGTACGCTCCTGGCCACCCAGTACTTCCATTCCCTCCCAGACATGATTGGAACTACCGTCGTGCTTAGGTGCGCTATAGCGATAGTTCAGAAGACTGGTAAATAGCGGCATGCCACTAGGCAGCCCACTACAGCGCTGCGCAAGACCAAGGCTAGCATGCTCGTGATGCATTAACTCAGATAATGCATCGTGAGTACGCCGCAAGCTCTTATCGATACTTTGAGAGCCCATCTTGATACGCAAAGGGAGCGTATTGATAAACATACCCAGAGCCCGCCCGGCACCCTCGATGCCCTGCATACGGCCAAACAGCACGGTGCCGAATACCACATCATCTCGCCCGGAGGTTTTACTCAGCACCTGCGCCCAGGCCAGATGGAACAGGCTGGCCGTACTCACGCCACAACGCTGGGCCTGTTGCCGCACCTGCTGGGCCAGTTCCGTGTCCAGAGGAACGCGCACTTCTTCGATATCGTTGCCATCACCGCGAACGTCTAGTAGTCCGAAGGGCGCGGTCGATTCTTCAATATCGCCCAACTGTTCACGGAAGAAGGCCTCATGCTCTTCCAGGCTTACCCCTAGCCGGGCCTGCGCCACGAAGTTGCGGAATGGGGTCGGCTTGGGCAGTTCGTCCTCGCGTCCTTGCTGGACTAGGGCAATTTCTTCCACCAGTAGCTCGAGAGTCGTGTGATCCATGACCAAGTGATGGCTGGGCAGTTGCAGCAACCAGTGTCCAACCTCGGCATCGTGAGCAGCTACCGCACGCAGCATAGGCGCTCGGCGCACATTAAGGCGATGGTGTTCAGGATCCACCTCGGCTTTCAGTTGTTCGGCAACGCTTTGTGATGAGGCGCCATTCACGTTTAGCCACTCGAGGGCTAATTCGGCATGCCGGTATACCACCTGCACCGGCTCACGCAGATTTTCCCACAGCACAGCAGTGCGAAGGATGTCATGGCGGGCAATCAGTTGGTTAAAACCGGCAATAAAGGCTGCCAACCGATCCCGGTGATCAAAACCAAGTAAGTGTTGAGTTACATAGGCATCTCCTTCCTGCTGCAGTCGATGATGGAAAAGGATCCCCTCCTGCAGCGGTGCCAGCGGGTAGATATCCTGGATATTACCGGCACCGTCAGGCACTGCCGCTTCGATCGCACGGATCTCTTCAACATTGAGTTCAATCAAAGATAGCATCTCTGGCTGGATCGCCGAGCAACCATCTGGAATACTGTTGGGCGGGATGATGATTTCCTGCCGCTCTGATGTCTGGGTCAATGCCTGAGCAAAGGCCGCTAGTTCCGGGCATTGGAACAGCATGCGCACCTGCGCCGTCAGGCCTTGATGCCGCATTTGCTCCAACACCTTCAGAGCCAATAACGAATGGCCACCCAATTCAAAGAAATTGTCGTTGCGCCCCACCTGTTCCACACCCAGCACGTCAGACCAGATTGTCGCCAGCGCTTCTTCTACTTCTCCCTGGGGCGACTCATACTGCGAGTCACTGGCCAAATCCGGAGCGGGCAAGGCCTTGCGGTCTACCTTGCCGTTGGCACTTAGCGGCAGTGCCTCAAGCGTAACCATGACGCCTGGCACCATGTAGTCCGGCAATCGTTGCCCCAGCACTTCACGTAGTGAACTGGTGTCGAGCTCACTATCGTCTTGGGGAACCACATAAGCCACTAACCTAGAACCACCGGGGCCTTCTTGAGCGACCACTACTGACTCGCGAACCTCCGGCTGAGAGAGTAGCTCGGCTTCAATCTCGCCAAGCTCGATACGCAGGCCGCGGATCTTCACTTGGTGGTCGAGGCGGCCTAGGTACTCAAGCTGACCGTCGTCGCGCCAGCGCACCAAATCGCCTGTACGGTAGAGGCGCTCGCCCTGCGCAAATGGATCAGCGATAAAACGTTCTGCAGTAAGGTCTTGGCGGTGCAGGTAGCCCCGAGCTAAGCCCACGCCACCAAGATAAAGCTCACCCGCAACCCCGGGCGGCGCCAAGTTAAGGTCTCCATCCAGTACGTAGGTGCGGATACCGGCAATTGGCTGGCCAATAGCGACTTGGCTGAGCCCATCGTCTTGGCAAGTCCAGTGGGTAACGTCGATAGCCGCTTCGGTGGGGCCGTAGAGGTTGTAGAGCGCCGCATGAGGCAAGCGGGCAAATAACTGATTCTGCGACTCCGCTGGCAACGCTTCGCCGCTGCATACCAGACGTGTCAGGCTGGTGCAGGCTTCTACCTCGCCATGGGCCAGGAAGGCCTGCAGCATTGAAGGTACGAAATGTAGCGTGGTGATCCCGTGGGTACGGATCAATTCGACCAGTTGGACTGGCTCGCGGTGAGCACCTGGTGGTGCCATCACCAGTCGGGCGCCCTGCATTAGCGGCCAGAAGAATTCCCATACAGAAACATCAAAGCTGAAGGGCGTTTTCTGTAGCACCGCATCGTCAGCTGTTAGGCCATAGGCATCCTGCATCCACTGTAGGCGATTGGTCAGTGCATAGTGACGGTTGGCCGCGCCCTTGGGTCTCCCGGTAGAACCCGAGGTGTAAATCACATAAGCAAGATGTTCACCGTGCAGTTCTACTTCTGGATTGGTTGACGCATGATGTGTCACATCCAACTGATCCAGCGCAATGACGCTCAGGCTTGCAGCTACTGGTAACGACTCGCGAAGTTGTTGCTGGGTGAGCAGCAGCTCGATGCCACTGTCTTCGACCATATAGGCCAGCCGATCGCTCGGATAATCTGGATCTAGCGGTACATAAGCGCCACCCGCCTTAAGAATCCCCAGCAACCCCACCACCATCTCAATGGAGCGCTCAACAGCGATACCCACTCGAGTTTCGGGTTGCACGCCTCGGCCAATTAAGTAGTGAGCCAAGCGATTGGCACGGGTGTTGAGTTCGGCGTAGTTAAGCGACTGATCTTCAAATACTAGTGCCGTGGCCTCTGGGGTTGCCGCTGCTTGCCCCTCAATTAAGTGATGAATTAGAGAAGTGCCTGAATACTGTTGAGTATTCTCTCCCCACTCGCTCAACAGCTGCTGTTCGCCGGCTCTGAGCAGGTTGATCTCACTTAATGGTTGCTGAGGCGCTGCTCGTAGATTGTCTACAATACCTGCAATGGCTGAGTTCAAGTAATCACACAGCCGCTGTGCACCAATCATTCGACTAACCTGTCCTACCAGTTGGAAGCCATTACCCAGATCGTCCACCGACATAGTGATCGGGTAGTTGGTACGCTCCTGAACCTCCAACAATTCCATACCTTCCCAAGTATGAACAGGGGTTTCCTCTTGTTGAGCCGCGCTATACCGATAATTCAGCAAGCTCGTGAATAGCGGTATTTCCCCCGTCAAGCCACTACTGCGCTGTGCTAACCCGAGGCTGGCATGTTCATGGTGCATTAGCTCAGACAGGGCATCGTGGGTTTGGATTAGACACTTATCTACTCCCTGGGCACCGGTTTTGATGCGCACAGGAAGCGTATTAATAAACACCCCAAGTGCCCGCTCGGCCCCTTCAGTGCCTTGCATACGACCGAACAAAACGGTGCCAAATACCACGTAGTCCTGCCCAGTGATTTTGCTTAGCACCAAGGCCCAGGCCAAGTGGAACAGGCTAGCCGTGCTGACGCCATGGCACTGCGCCTGTTGTCGCACCTGCTGGGCTAATTCTGTTTCAAGAGGAACGCGCACTTCTTCGATATCCCCACCATCGCTGCGCACGTCAAGCAACCCAAAGGGCGCTGTGGGTTCCTCTATATCGCCCAATCGCTTCTGGAAGAAGGCTTCATGCTCAGCCTGACTTACCCCCAACCACGCCTGCGCCACAAAGTTGCGGAATGGGATCGGCTTGGGCAATTCGCCCTCGCGGCCTTGCTGGATCAGGGCAATTTCTTCCACCAGTAGCTCGAGGGTGGTGTGATCCATGACCAAGTGGTGACTAGGTAGCTGCAGCAGCCAGCGGTTCTGCTCAGCATCGTGGGCAGCCAGCGCTCGAATCATAGGTGCTTGGCGCACATCGAGGCGATGGTAGTCAGGATCCACCTGGGTGTATAGCCATTCGGCCACACCGCCGGAGGCCACATCTGGCATGGTCGGCCACTCGATATCCAGCATGGCATGTCGATACACCACCTGCACCGGCTCACGGAGTTCTTCCCAGAGCACCGCAGTACGTAAAATATCGTGACGGGCAATGAGCTTATTAAAACCGGCAATAAAGGCTTCCAATCTCTCCCTGCTATCAAAGCCCAGCAGCCGAGGCGTCACATAGGCATCGCCTTTTTCCTGCAGCCGATGGTGGAAAAGAATTCCCTCCTGAAGCGGTGCCAACGGATAGATATCTTGGATGTTGGTGGCTCCACCGGGTACTGACTCTTCGATTGTACTGATCTCCTCAGCATTGAGTTCGATTAGCGTCAGCATCTCGGGCTGGAGAGCCTGGCAAGCGTGAGGAATCAGGTTCGGGGGAATAACGACTTCCTCTCGCTCTGGCTTTTGCGCAATGCACTGAGCAAATGCCGCCAGTTCCGGACATTGGAACAGGGTTCGAACCTGGGCCTTCAATCCCTGGTGCTGCATTTTTTCCAACACTTTCAGGGCTAGCAGGGAATGGCCGCCTAATTCAAAGAAGTTGTCATGGCGACCCACCTGTTCGACGCCCAGTATCTCCGACCAGATTTCCGCCAGCGCTTCTTCCACCTCGCCCTGGGGCGGCTCGTACTGCAAGCCACTGGCCAAATCCGGTGCGGGCAGTGCCTTACGGTCTACCTTACCGTTCGGGGTTAGCGGCAGCGCTTCCAGAGTGACTATCACCCCAGGCACCATATAGTCCGGTAGCTTTTGACCGAGTCGTTCGCGGAGTGTGCTAGTGTCGTGTTCGATGTCGGCCTGTGGCACTACATAAGCCACCAACCTAGATCCGCTAGGCCCCTCTTGGGCAACCACCACTACCTCGCGTAGCTCCGACAGGGCTAGCAGTTGGGCTTCAATCTCGCCTAGCTCAATACGGAAGCCGCGCACTTTGATCTGATGGTCAATCCGTCCCAAGTATTCAAGCTGACCATCCTCCCGCCAACGTACTAGATCACCCGTACGGTAGAGGCGTTCGCCCGCAATAAAGGGGTCGGCCACGAAGCGCTCCGCCGTCAGCTCTGCACGGCCCAGGTAGCCGCGCGCTAAGCCCACGCCACCTAGATACAACTCCCCCGCCACGCCTAGGGGTGCCAAGTTGAGCGCACTATCCAAAACGTACAACTGCGTCGCCGCAATCGCCCTTCCCAGGAAAGCTTGGCTGCCATTCACTCGGTCTGTCGCTGACCAAATCGTGGTCTCAGTGGGGCCGTACATGTTCCACAATTCGACTCCTTGAGTTTGCAGTTCCTCAGCCAAATCAGGCGGCAAAGCCTCACCGCCACATAGCCCCTTAAAGCCTTCCGCCAGCGGAGCCGTCGCCCATGGCCAACCTGATGAGCGTAGCAACCGCCAGCCGGAGGGTGTCGCCTGCAAAACCGTCGCTTTTTCCTGATTGAGTAATTCACCCAAGGCCTTGCCATCTCGAGTCGTCTCGCGGCTCGCCAACACTACCCTTGCTCCGCTGATCAATGGCAGATACAGCTCCAGGGCGGCAATATCGAACGATAGTGAGGTCACCGCCACCAGGATATCGTCTGGGCTTAGGCCTGGGGTTTCCTGCATGCTTAATAAGAAATGGCTAAGCGCATGATGGCGCACCATCACTCCCTTGGGCCGACCAGTAGAGCCCGAGGTGTAGATGACATAGGCGAGATGTTCACCGTGCAGTGCCACCTCCGGGTTGGTTGACGCATGATGAGTCACATCCAAGCGATCCAGTTCAATAACGTTTAGCCCATCGGGCATCGGCAAGGTATCACGCAGATGTTGCTGGGTAAGCAGCAGTTCAATGCCGCTATCTTCGACCATATAGGCCAACCGCTCGGCAGGGTAATTCGGATCCAACGGTACGTAAGCACCACCTGCCTTGAGAATCGCCAGCAGCCCCACCACCATCTCGATGGAACGCTCCATGGCGATACCCACTCGAGTTTCGGGCTGGACTCCCAAGTCGATTAGATAGTGTGCTAAACGATTGGCACGAGTGTTAAGCTCGGCGTAGTTGAGTGACTGATCTTCGAATGCTAACGCCTTGGAAGTGGGGTTCACCGCTGCTTGGCGTTCGATCAGATGGTGAGTCGGTAGGGCATCAGGGTAGCATTGGGAGTTTACTCCCCATTCCTGTAATTTTAGCTGTTCATCCTTATCTAGCAGTTCCACATCGCCAAGCGCTCGTTCCGGCATATCTGCCAGTGCCTCTAGAATGGCGGCATAGTGCTGCGCTAGGCGCTCAATGGTCGTTGAGTTGAACAGCTGTTCTGCATAAACGAAACTTGCCTCCAAGCAGCCATTCGCGCGCTCTACCACATTTAGCATCAGCTCAAACTGCGCTACCCCCTCCTCTAATGGCCAAGCGCTCAGCTCCAGTCCTGGTAACGCCTGAAGCGCGTCATAATCTTGCTGCTGGTAGTTAAACATCACTTGGAACAGCGGCGTGTGACTTAGACTACGCTCCGGCTGCAGCGCTTCCACTAACTGTTCGAAAGGGAGATCCTGATGTTCTTGAGCACCCAGCGCCGCAAGCTTACTCTGTTCCAGTGCCTCGTCCAGACTTAAGCGGCTATTTAACTGGTTGCGCAATACCTGAGTATTAACGAAGAAGCCCACCACCCTTTGAGTTTCCGTACGGTGACGATTGGCAATCGGTACACCGACCCGAATATCTTCCTGCCCAGTATAGCGATACAACAATGCCTGGAAGCCCGTTAGAAGTGTCATAAACAGGGTGACACCTTGAGCCTGGGTCTGCTGACGGAGCCCTCTAACCAGTGATTGAGGAAGTATCATTTTGTAGCGCGCAGCGTGATAATTTCCATCGCTACGTCGCGAGTGATCGGTCGGCAGCTGCAATACCGGGTGCTCGTCTCCCAGCTCCGCCTGCCAATAGGCGAGTTGGCGCTCTTTCTCACCCGCCTCCATCCATTGACGCTGCCAGAGTGCATAATCGGCATACCGAATTGGCAAGGTTGGCGGCTGCCACGCCTCACCCATTACCCGAGCGGAGTAGCCCGCAGCAAATTCATCAATGATCAATTGCATCGACCAACCATCGGAGACGATATGGTGCATTACCACCACCAGCAGCTGCTCTTCTTCAGCTAAACGCAATAGTCCCACCCGCAATAGTGGCCCATGCTCCAGATCGAAAGGGTCATTGCAAAGCCGCGTAACCTGACTCTCTATTACCGCTTCTCGCTCCCCCTTCGGCACATGGCTCAGGTCAATATCAGACAATGCGAAGTTATTTTCAGCCTGCACCACTTGAATTGCCTCGCCTTCACCATCGTCACGGAATACCGTGCGCAATGCCTCATGGCGCGCTACTAAAGCGGCAAAGCTCCCCCGCAATGCTTCAGAGTCAAGAGTTCCCTTAAGGGTCTGGGCACCCGTAATATGGTAGGCGCTGCTTTGGGGATCCAAGCGCCACAGAAACCACTGGCGAAGTTGGGCATAAGAGAGCCCTATGTTATCTTGATTCTTATACCTAACAATTGGCAACTTCGAAAAGTCGATATCCTGTTGCCTTAAGGCCTCAAGAAATACGCTCTGTTTGTCTCGTGGCAATTGTGCGAAGCGCTCAGCAATCGTGTGTTTATTGAGTTCCATATCAGCTCTCCATACCGTCTAATAGGGCCGCCATCTTCTCGAGCTGTGAGCCCTCTTCCTCTTTCACGCCTTCACTCCATTCCTGAATGGACTCACACATCAAGACCAAAGTGGCTTGCTCGAAATAGATGCGCAGGGGGAGTCGTATAGAGAAATGTTCTTCCACGCTGGCTTGCACCCTTAGAGCCAATAGGGAGTGCCCCCCCAACTCGAAGAAATTGTCGTGACGCCCCACTTGCTCAACACCCAGCACCTCGCTCCAAATCGCCGCTAGCGTTTCTTCCGATTTACCCTGGGGAGCCTCGTACTGTGAGCTACTGGATAAATTCGGCTCGGGCAACGCTTTGCGGTCTACTTTGCCATTGACATTCAACGGCAACGCATCAAGGGTGACCACAGCTCCTGGCACCATATAATCCGGTAGTTTTTGGCTCAGCGCTTCACGTAGTGAGCTGGTGTCGAGTTCTATGTCGGTCTGGGGAACCACATAGGCCACCAGCCAGGAACCATTGAGATCTTCCTGGGCGACCACCACCGCCTCACACACCTCCGGCTGAGATAGCAGTTGGGCTTCAATCTCCCCCAGCTCGATACGGAAGCCGCGTATTTTCACCTGATGGTCGATACGCCCCAGGTACTCAAGCTGACCGTCTTCATGCCAGCGCACTAGATCACCAGTGCGATAGAGCCGCTCTCCCGAGCCAAACGGGTCAGCAACAAAACGCATCGCTGTCAGGCTACAGCGACTCAAATAGCCTCGTGCCAAGCCTGCTCCTGATACGTAAAGCTCTCCAGGAATCCCGATGGGGACACGATTAAGCTGGCTATCTAATACATGTGCCCCAAGATCCGGGAGGGTAATTCCTATAGGACTACGCTGACCTGCCAGATCTTCAGCTGTCACACGCCGATAGGTGACGTGCACCGTGGTCTCAGTGATGCCGTACATGTTGATCAGGCGGGGATGATCATCACCGAAATGCTCAATCCAAGGGCGTAGGCTTTCCGGCTCCAAGGCTTCGCCACCGAAGATCACTACACGCAGTGCTAAGTCTTTCGTGCTATAGAGATCGGGGGTGGCCATCAACTGCCGGAAGGCAGAAGGCGTCTGGTTTAGTACTGTCACTTGTTCCCGGCATAGCAGCTCAAGGAAATCCTCCGGCGAACGGCTAACCCAGTAGGGCACCACGACAAGTTTTCCGCCCGTGCACAGTGCCCCAAACACCTCCCACACTGAGAAATCGAAAGCGTAGGAGTGGAACATTGTCCAGGCATCCTGCTCGTCGAAATTGAACCAAGGTGCGGTGGTGTCAAGCAATCGTGTCACGTTCGCATGATATAGTTGCGCCCCTTTAGGTTGCCCCGTGGAGCCCGAGGTGTAGATCACATAAGCAAGATTTTCGCCGTGTAGCGCCACGTTTGGATTGGTCGACGCATGATGAGCAACATCCAACTGATCCAGTTCAATGATATTCAGGCTTTCATCTACTGGTAACGACTCGCGAAGGTGTTGCTGGGTAAGCAGCAACTCGATGCCGCTGTCCTCGACCATATAGGCCAGCCGCTCGCTCGGATAATCCGGATCCAACGGCACATAGGCGCCACCCGCCTTGAGGATAGCTAGCAGCCCCACAACCATCTCGACGGAGCGCTCAACAGCGATGCCCACCCGCGTCTCAGGTTTTACTCCTAGACCAATCAGATAGTGGGCCAATTGGTTGGCGCGAGTATTGAATTCGGCGTAGCTGAGCGACTGATTTTCGAATACTACTGCCGTGGCCTCTGGGGTCATCTCGACACGGTGTTCGATCAGACGGTGAATCGGGTCGGTCTTGGTATAGTGCTCACCATTGACGCTCCACGCCTCAATTTGCTGACGCTCCTCATCACTTAACCACTCGATTTCCCCAACTCGTTGAGTAGCCGAATCGCTCAGTTGTTCAAGCGCTCTAACCAGATGCTGGATCAACATCTCGGCAGCAGCATCGTTTAAATGTGATCGTGAATAGCCACAGCAAAGCTCCAACGCTTCCTTATGAAAGACGACCAGCGTGACGGGATAATTGGTTTGCTCGCGGTTATCCACTTCGCCGAACGTCAGCCCACCTGGCAAATTCTGGTGTAACGCGGCATCAACGGGATAGTTCTCGAATACCACCAAGCTATCGAACAGTGCCTGGCCACCCTGCCCCGCCCAGCGTTGGATTTCGTAGAGTGGCGTATGCTCATGTTCGCGACTCACCAAGTTTTGTTCCTGCAACTGGCGCAACCACTCATCGACGCGCAGCGAGGGATCCAGTGAAACAATGACCGGCAAAGTATTGATGAAAGGGCCAATCAGTTGCTCTGCCGCCGCTAGCTCCGCAGGTCGCCCGGCCACGGTCGCGCCAAAGCAGATGCTATCTTGCCCCGTGTAACGTGCCAGCAGCAGCGACCAGGCGCCTTGCATTAAAGTATTGAGCGTTATGCGAGTCGCTTTGGCGAAATCCTCCAATCGTTGAGTGGTCGTGCTATCCAGTGACAGGGTTATCTCTTGATGCCCAGCTTGCGCTTCATGGGGTCTAGGCATGGCACTGACGAGATGCGTAGGCGTATCGAGATGCTGTAATTGGTCACGCCAGTAGGCTTCACTGGCATCAGCGTCACGGCACTGTAGCCAAGCGATGTAATCCCGATAACGCCCCTCTGTAGGTGGCAGCGCCGCCCCGGCGTAACAGCGCAATACCTCGCCCATCAGTTGTGAAGTACTCCAGCCATCCAACAGTAGATGGTGGCGCGTCCAGATAAAGCAGTGCCGGGAGCCTGCGATTTTCACCAACGCCAAGCGCATCAGCGGCGGTGCCGTCAGATCAAATGGTGCCCGTTGCTCCTCGGCCAGCCTCTCAAGCGCGCCTGACAGATCCTCTCGTTCTCGCCAATCCGCTTCGAACCACGGCAACTCGACGGTGCGTGCTACCCACTGCAGCGGCGTTCCAGCTCGCTCCAGGAAGCCGCTGCGCAATATCTCATGGCGCATGAGTACGTTTTGCCAGGCGCGCTGGAAGTGTTCGACATCCAGGTCGTCAATTTCTACCTGCAACTGGTTCAGATAGGCTGAATCTTGGCCATCGTAAAGGCTGTGGAACAGCATGCCCTGCTGCAACGAAGATAGTGGGTAGAGATCCGCCAGTTGATCGGTGGCAACAGGCAAGCCGTCAAGCTGCCCTTGACTCAGCCCCGCCAGCGGGAAGTCCGAAGGTGTTGCGCCACGAACGCCACTAGCACAGTGCTCAATCAATGCCTTTAGTTGCGCTTGGAAGCTTACTTGCAAGGCATGTATCGCTGCCTCGCTGTGAATCTCGCGACTGTAGTTCCAGTCAAAGCGCAGTTGGCCATCTTGAACCCAGGCCACCACCTCAATCCAGGTACGGCGTTCACTTTGCGGCGCGCGTGGTTGCCCGGCGCTCTCTTTGCCTAGCCGCCAGGCCCCATCGCTCTGCAGGAAGCGATCAAACTGGCCTAGATAATTGAAGGTGACCTGGGGGTAGGCACCACCGACCAGCGCGGGATCCTCTTTCAAATAGCGCAGTACGCCGTAGCCAAGTCCCTTGTCGGGCACTTGGCGAAGCTGCTCCTTGATTGCTTTTAGGCTTGTACCGGGCTCCGCATTACCTGGGGTCAGGCGCACCGGGTAGAGCGAGGTGAACCACCCCACGCTACGGCTGAGATCGACACCTTCGAATAGGTCTTCACGACCATGGCCTTCCAGTTCGATCAGTACGCTGTCCCGCTCCGCCCATTGGCACAGGGCGCTCGAAAGTGCCGTGAGCAGCAGGTCATCCACCTGGGTACGATAAGCTTTATGCACCGGCCCCAGCAGTTGCGTGGTCGCATCAATCGATAAGCTGCCGGCAAGCGACACGGTATCGGCAACGGTGTTGCTGCCATGGGGATTATGTGCCGGAAGGCTAGGCTCTGGCTCTTTGACAAGGCTCTCCCAATAGGAGCATTGCTCAGCCAACGCCTCCGATGTGGCATAGTCAGCCAGGGTGCGCTCCCACTCATCTAGCGAGGTGGTGGCTGGTGGCAGGTCGATCGCCTTTGCTGCACTTAACTGCGTGTAGGCCGCTTGCAGGTCGTCGAGTATCACGCGCCACGAGACGCCGTCTACTACTAGGTGGTGAGCTACTAGCAGTAATCGCCCACCATACTCGCCTCCCAGTTCCATCCAGATGGCACGGAACGGCCGCTCCAGGCTTAGGCTGCGCTGCGCTGCGTCGGCGGCCTGGGTGATGGCCTGCGCCGGATCTGCATGGTCGCTCAGGTCGAGGTGCTCGAAGAGATCACCAGCTAGCTTGCCATAGGCTTGTTGCCAGCTATCGCCAACGCGCTCAAAGCGCAGCCGCAAGGCACCATGGTGATCTACCGCTGCCTCAATGGCACGCCGTAGCAGTGCGGCATCGATACCACCGACCGCTTCCAGCATCAACGACTGATTCCAGTGGTGTGACTCGGCAAAGTTCTGCTCAAAGAACCAGCGCTGTACCGGCAGCAGTGCGAAGGGGGCGACCTTATCTTGTATAGCCACTTGTTTAGGTGCGGCGACCGCTATGGGCGCGGCCATCGCCGCTACGGCGGCAATAGTCTGCCCTTCCATCAATTGCTTGGGTGTTACCTTGTAGCCACGCTTGCGCGAGCGCGCGACGATCTGCAAGCTGAGGATGGAGTCACCACCCAACTCGAAGAAGTTGTCGTTACGCCCCACCGGCTCGCAGCCGATCACGTCAGCCCAGACCGCTGCCAACGCCTCCTCGGCTTCTCCTTGGGGAGCTTCAAAGGCTTTACCACTGCCGGCTTGCACTGGCTCGGGTAACGCCTTGCGATCCAGCTTGCCATTGGCGGTTAGCGGCAAGGCATCCAGCCGTACCAGAGCGCTGGGCACCATATAGTCCGGCACGTGTTCGCCAAGCTGTGCGAGTAACGCGGCGTCATCGACGTCGCTCCCGGCGTCCATAACCACGTAGGCGTACAGTTGCGCGCGACCTTCCTCGTCATCCCGTGTGACCACTTCGGCCTCAGAGACTCCTGGCTGGTCGCGCAACAGGGCAGCGATCTCGCTCGGCTCCACCCGATAACCGCGAATCTTGACCTGATCATCCACACGCCCCAGGAATTCCAGGCTACCGTCGGCCAGTTGGCGCACACGATCACCGCTGCGATAGAGCCGCTCCCCCGCATGGAAGGGACTGGCAACGAAACGTTCCGCCGTTTGCCCCAGCCGCTGTAGATAGCCTTGAGCCAGTCCTGGGCCACCCAAGTAGAGCTCACCGGCAACACCCTTCGGCACCGGATTAAGCCAGGGATCGAGCACATAGGCCCGAGCATTGGCCAGCGGTGTGCCGATCGGCAGC
>NZ_JABUZF010000235.1:71068-81723 GCF_014897885.1 Halomonas sp. 3D7M
ACCCGGCAGGTTGGCTTGAGTTCGGCGATACGCGCCAGTAGCGCCCAGTCAGTCGCTTCGCCGCCCAGAACCAAACGCTCGTGCGGAAGTACATCTGCCGGAGTTGCCGCACTTAGAAGTGCCCGCAGGTGGCTGGGCACGATCTTAAGCACGTCCACCTGTTGTTCCCGCATATAAGCGGCAAAGGCATCTGGGTCGAAGGCACATTCCGGTGAAATGAGATGCAAGGTACGGCCGGTGCACAAGGCGCCAAACAGCACCGTATGCCCCAGATCCGCCGCCACCGTCGACACCATTGACAGGTTGCGAGCATCTTCTGGTAGCGCCAGCACCTCCAGAACGCCCTGTACGTAATTGGCCAAAGCACCGTGACTTATCGCCACTCCCTTGGGCTTACCCGTGGAGCCAGAGGTATAGATCACATAGGCTGTCTGCTGGGGATGGATGATGGGTGGTTCGTGCTTAACTGCAGCCGGAATTTCATCGGCAAACGCCAGCGCCATTACTGGAACGTCAGCGTTCCAATCGCAAGCTGTGCTGCTCAGCATTAAGCGAGCGCCACTATCAGCCAATTGATAGGCCAAGCGCTCCTTCGGCAGTTGCGGATCCAGCGGCACGAAGGCTCCGCCCGCTTTGAGTACAGCGAGAATGCCAAGTACGTATTCACACGAACGCTCGGCGTGAATAGCTACACGCACCTCGGGGCCAATGCCTTCTGCGATTAGTGCCTGTGCCAGACGCTGGGCTTGGGCATCCAAGCTGGCATAGGTATATCGGTATTGCCCATCGTCTACGGCTAACTCATCAGCATCAGTTGCCACCGCTTTCGACAGCAGGGTGGGGATATCCTGGGTGAGAATCTCGCTTTGGTTTCCTTCCAGCACGGAGATAGGCTCGGGTAGCGACAGCATCGCCGTGTGAGACCGTGGATCAGCGACGACCTGCTCGGCCAGGAATCGGAATGCCTGGCAGAAACGCTCGATCGTGGTGGCATCGAATAGCTCTGCGGAGTAAGCGAATAGACCTGCTATTCCCTCCGGCTCATCGCAAAAGTCGAGACTCAGATCGAAGTGAGCAATACCCGTGAATACCTGCTCGGCTTGAATGGCCAGGCCAGCCACGTGACGCTCCGCCTGCCACATTTCCTGCTGAGTACACTTCACCTGAAATAGCGGATGTACCCCCGGTTGCCGTTCTAGCTGTAGCGCCTCCACCACTTGATCGAAGGGGACATCCTGATGCAGCTGAGCATCGAGCAGGGTAGCGCTCACCTCGTCTAACAAACGCTCGAAATTTTCAGTGGGATCAATCTGAGTGCGCAACACAACGACATTGATGAGGTAACCAATCAAGCCTTGTAGCTCGGCTTTATGCCGATTGGCAATGGGAGCCCCTAGCTTGATATCTGTCTCACCGCTAAAGCGATGCAAAGTCAGCTTTAGTAGTGCCAAAATCACAGCATAGAGCGAAACGCTTCGTTCACGAGCTAGGCTACGTAGCTGCTCGCTCAACTCACCGGTAAGTGTAAAACGCAGCTGGCCTTCTCTGGGTGCGGACAGCGCTTGGCGTGGGCGATCCAAAGGCAACGCTAGCGGGGGATGATCCCCGGAGAGGCGTTCACACCAGTGAGCAAGTTGGCTTTGCCGCTCACTACTATGCTTCTGACGCTGCTGCCAAACCGCATAATCTGCGAACTGTACTGGCAGTGGTGCAAGCTTGGCTTCTTGCTGAGTGCAGGCGCACTCATAAAGTGCGCATAGATCATCGATGAGCACCTGTACTGACCATCCATCGCCAGCAATGTGGTGCTGAACGATAGCTAACACATGGTGCTCCGCGGACAAGCGGTAGAGGGCGACGGTTAAAGGAGGCGCCTGTTCAAGATCAAAAGGCTGCCGCGCCAGCTGAGTGAGTGCGTCATGCAGTACCTGCTCCTGTTCAACCGCAGCATCACCGGGTATATCGTTACAGATCAACTCAGGATGCCAATCCCGCGCTAGCCGCTGAACCGGACCTCCTGTCTCACTCAAGGGGTAGTAAGTACGTAAAATATCATGGCGTTGTACGAGGGCCTCCAGCGCTGCATTGAGCGATGATGGATCCAACGCCCCCTTGAGATGAAGCGCCCCTGCCATATTGTAACCAGCGCTCTGGGGATCGAGTTGCCACGTCAACCATAGGCTGCGCTGCCCTTCTGACAACGGTATATCGCCTTGACGTTGATCATCTTCAAGACGAGGGATGGCCACCCCTCGTTGATCCGATGAGGCCGCTAGGCGTGCTTCGATAGCTTTAGCCATGGCAGATAAGCGCGGCTGTTCAAACAGCACGTGCAGAGATAACTCGACGCCCCAGTGATCACTGATGGCGGCGGCTAGCCTCACGGCTGNNNNTAGCCTCACGGCTGCAAGCGAATTACCACCGCTGGCAAAGAAGTGAGCGTCTCTTCCTAGCGGCTTACTCTGCGCCTGGGTGTCATTATCCCCCAGCACTTGGCGCCAGAGCGTCGCTAACGTCTGCTCTGTTTCGCTCCCAGCTTCCGCAGTAGATTGTGATGATTCTCCACCACTAGCGTCCCCACCGTCGCCACCGCTGACAAAATGCCCAAAGGCGTGAACGGCGTAGGCATCCAGGCTACCCGCCTCCCAGCCTTGGCGGCAGGCGCTGCGCTGTAGCTTGCCGCTGGAGGTTTTGGGAAGACCGCCTGGGTTAAGCAGTAGCACTACCGAAAGCGGCTCGTGGCAAGCGGACCCCACCGTCTCGCTTAGTGCTTCGACCAACTTCTCGGCGGGCACTAGCTTCTGTATGCCGCGAGAGACTTCTGCCGCAACGCCGATCCCTTCAGCACCTTCGGGGGTGGTCACTGCAAAGGCTGCAATGCGCCCCTTACGGACCGCTTCTACCTCGGCTTCGATAGCGCACTCGATATCCTGGGGATAGACGTTATGGCCGCGCAGAATGATGAGGTCTTTAATACGCCCGGCGATATACAGCTGCCCTTGGTGTAAAAAGCCTAAATCGCCGGTGCGTAGCCAGCGATCGTCTTGGGCGTCGTGGCCCAGTGCATTGGCATCGTGAGCATCGCTATCGTGGGCACCGGTACGTTGCCAGCTAACGCCATCACGGGTAACAAAGGTTTTGGCGGTTGCTTCAGGGTTATGCCAATACCCATGCGCCACGCTGGGCCCATTGACCCAGATCTCGCCAACGTCGCCTTCGGGCAGCGAGTGAAGCCCTTCGGGATCGACAATATCGATAGTGTGATCGGGTTGCGGCGTGCCACAACCCACCAGGGTATTGCCTTCGGCTGTTGAGGACGCCTGCCCCTGAGCCAGCAATTGTTGCGAAAAAGCAGTGCCAAGTACCCCCGTACCACGAGGATTACAGCTAACCAGCAGTGTGGCTTCAGCTAAGCCATAGCAGGGAGCGGCGGTGTCAGCGGCGAACCCCGCTGGCAGGAAGCGCTCAATAAAGGCTGTAAGGGTATCGTAGCGCACTGGTTCAGCGCCTGAGAACGCTACCCGCCAGCTGGATAAATCGAGTGTCTCAATCTGTTCGTCGCGAATACGCTCAAGGCACAGCCGGTAGGCGAAATCGGGGCCACCACTGATGCTACCTCCGTAGCGGGAGATCGCTTCCAGCCAGCGTACCGGCCGCTGCAAAAAGAAGGTCGGGCTCATCAATACCGCAGGAATGCCACGATAGATGGGCTGGAGTAGGCCGCCGATCAGGCCCATATCGTGATACAGCGGCAGCCAACTAACGAAGACATCGTCAGCACCAATCGAGAAGCCTGTCTCGATAGCGCGCTCGTTAGCCATCAGATTGCCATGACTCACCATCACCCCCTTGGGCGTGGCCGTGGAACCTGAGGTGTATTGCAAAAAGGCGATATCATCGCGCTTAGGGAAATGCTCGACCCAGTGTTCAGCGCGGCTCTCATCGACGCCATCCACGGGGATCAATTCCGCACTACCAAAGCCTTCGTTCGCCGATGCGACCACATCAATAATTGTCGTAGAGGTAAGCACGCAAACGGCCTGGGAGTCGGCGGCAATGGCCAGTAAGCGTGCCAAGTGCTGCTGTTTGGCCGACTCCGGTGGAAAGACCGGCACAGCAATGACCCCGGCATATAGGCAAGCGAAAAATGCCACTACATAGTGCTCATCGTTATCCAGCAGGATCAAAGCACGGTCACCAGCCGCGAATCGCTGCTGTAGCTCACTGGCCAGAGCACGCGAACGCCGCTCCAAGGTGGCGTAATCAAGGGCGGTATCACCTTGAGCGTTCACCACAATCAGCGCCCTGTCGCTGGGCCTTTCACGGGCTAAGCGACTTAAATGCTCGACATAGCTTCTAAAAACATCGTTTCTAACAGCATCGCTTCTAAAAGCATCGTTATGGGACGGGTGGCTGTTCATTGTCTGGGCGTGCCTTATATTCATATGCGTACCTGCTGGAACTCCTGGCCGTGGCGTGGGTTGAGCCGCTGTATTCAGTCTTTGGAGAGGTTGCCGTGGCCTTCCGCCATGGCGACAACAACTTTGCGCGGCCCTTTAAACGGCGTGCGCGCATGGGCGACCAGCATGTTGTCGAGCATCAACACATCGCCCGCCTGCCAGGGGAACATCACCGTTTCGTCGGCCAGCACGCCGCGGACCTCATCAAAAATGGCATCGTCAATGGGGCTGCCATCGGCAAAGAAGACGTTGCGCGGCATGTCTTCGGGGTCAAGCAGCTCTTCTAGCGATTCACGCACTTCTGGCTGCAGGTTGGAGACATGGAAAAGGTGGCCCTGGTTAAACCACACCTGCTCACCGGTGACAGGGTGAGTCTCTATGCTTTGGCATAGCTGGGTAGTACGCAGGTCGCCATCAGGTTTCCATTCACAGCGGATCCCCGCGCGCTGGCAGAATGCCTCCACTTCGGCACGGTCTTCGGTGTTAAACACCTGTTGCCAAGGCATATCGAAATCGCCGTAGTTGCGTACGTAAAGAATGCCGGGGGCAAAGCGCTCACGAATCTCTACCGGCATACGGCGGTAAATGGCGCGACTATCGGCAATAGGCGTCTCCCCTCCTTCAGGTGAAGCGGTGACACAGTGGAACCAGATTTTCATCGGCCACTCGCGGGTGTAGGCCTGCTCATTGTGGAGGGGAATATGTTGATGAGCGGGATATTCGGTGGAGGTATAAATGCCCGATGACACCGCTGAGCGTGGCGTAGAAGCGAACTCATAACTCAACAGTGGATGACCGAAAGCGGCAGCAAACTGCTGAAAATCATCAACTGTCGGCACGTCGAAGCCTCTCAGTAACACCCCGCCTACTCTAGTCACCAGCGTCTCGATATCAGCACGCAGCTCGCTAAAAGCTTCCAGCAGCGACTGCCCTGGGTAGGCGGGAGAAATCATAATAGGCAGCTCTGAATCAGCTGGCCCCTGGCGTTTGGATATGGCGTTGATTGGTTGCGTTGGTGCTGTGCTTTGGCTGTCCATTATTGATCTCCTAAAAAGTCGTTGAGTAGCATTAGCTCTGGACATAACCCAGGGCTGCCGCATAGCCACACGGCGCTGGCAGCGGCCATGCTTGCAAAGGTGATGAAGTAGGAAGCGAGTATTCAAGACGGTAAATGGTTGGCGGCGCAGAGGCTGGACTGACCGAGAGCGCCTGTAGATGGTCAGCTATTCCCAGCCCAAGTGCCTTGAGCACTGCCTCTTTAACCACCCAGCGCTCAATAAAGGGCAAGGCAGACCGGCCGCTATCGTGATAGCGTCGCTCACTCGGCGATAGAACTAGGCCACTCAGTGATGCAAGCTCGGCCTCGGGTCGGCAGCGTTCAATATCGACCCCCACCTGCCCACAAGCTGCCAGCGCAATAAGGGCATACCCCCCTGCATGGGAGACATTGAACGCCAGCCCATGAGCGCTTTTCAGGAGAGGCTTACCATAGGCATTTTCGCTGAACACCAGTTTCTCTGGCGCGATACCGGTTTGCGCTGATAGCAGCCGCCGCAGAGCAGCACGAGTCGTCACGGCACGCACTACATCGGCGTGATGACGAAACCGACACGCACGCTGCCGCTCTGTTTGACTCAGCAACCGATAGTCCTCATCTGCAATAGGGGCCTCCAGATCAAGAGGCAACTGCCAGACCGTGAGCCCCACGGGTAGCGTTTCAGCTAACCGCAGGCGCTGCATAAAGCACCTCCTCTAGGCGCAGGGTCAGTGCCTGTTCGATGGCTGCCACTACTTGCCTTTCCTGCTGGCGAATAAAGAAGTGCCCTCCCTCGAACCAGTTCAAAGAAAACGCCCCGCCCGCTACGCGCTGCCATGCTTCCAAGCGCACTTTCTCAATATCATCAGCAAGGCCCGCTAACACTTTGACGGGATAGTCGAATGGCGCACTACTGCGATAACGGAAACTACGACAGAGGCGATAGTCCGCCGCCAAAACATCAAGCGTGAGACGCATCAGCTCTGGGCTTTCGAATACTTCCTCTGGCGTGCCGCCCTGTTGGCGAAGATCCGCAATCAGGGCCTTATCGTTATCAAGGCCCGCCAAGCGCTCTGAATCACGCATTGAGGGCGCTGCACTACCTGAAGCGAATAGCATCCGTGGCTGAGGGCGCCCCACATCGCGCAAGCGAGCAGCGATGCCATAAGCCAGCAGCGCCCCCATGCTGTGACCAAACAGGGCAAAGTCACCGCGCATCCGCGTTGCCTGCTCTTCGCACAGCTTTACGACCTGAGTTTCGAAGTTGTCGACGAGCGGCTCACCCAAGCGCTCACCCCGCCCCGGCAACTCAACGGGGCACACCTCAATCCACGCTGGCAACTGGCGCTTCCAGCGCAGATACATGGTGGCACTGGCCCCAGCGCAGGGCAGGCAGAGCAGCTTTAGCCGCTTAGCCTGCATTCGCAGGCTCCGCTTCAGCAGCCTGCTGCTCGTCCATCCACTGACGCAGAGAGAGTGGCCGCATATCGGTCCAGGTTTTTTCGACGTACTCTAGGCAGGTTGGCTTATCGCCAAGCACACCGGTATCCGTCCAGCCAGCAGGAATTGCTTTCCACTCAGGCCAGAGGGAGTACTGCTCTTCGTGGTTAACTAACACGCGGAAAACAGCATCTTCACGATCAAAACAGCTTGTCATGGAACTAACCTCATCGTTGACGAAGAAATGAGAAACAAAACGCAATTGCTTCTCATTACATAATGACGAGTGAGGTATATAGAAATTTAATGCGGGGGAGAAAGAAAGTAGGAAAAATAAGCGTGAGGGCAAACGGCTCTAGTGCTTAAAAACATGAAAGCCGTTAAACCATCAAGGAAGAAAACCAGGGGGAACAAAAAAAGAATGGGCAAAAAGCGGTGATTTGTCAGTTGCGCTCATCACTGCGGGGGATCATTCCCGTTAGCAGCCATAGCTGTTCGGCTTCATGAAATACCCTGCGATGCTGAGAAGAAGCCGCTAGCCACGCATGGAGCGCCTCGCGATCAGCATCACTCAACGACTCTTCATGCTCGCGCATCAGCCAATCTAGCGCCACTTGCCAAACGGCATCATCGCCGCTGTCGTTATCCATCGTTACTGTCAAACCTCGCTACTGTTGTTCGTTGACAGTGTAACAAAGCGACCACAAAGAGGGGACGGAACGTAGGCTTACTAATCTGGCAACGTCTGACTTTGTAGCGACTGGCGGCAATGAGTCAATGCATCGCGAATCATAAAGTTAACTAACGTGGTGGAAATACCTAACAAGTGGGCCACTTCCCGCTGCGTATGGCTCCCCGACCGGTAGAGCTCAAAAGCGCGCCGCGTACGCTCGGGCAGCTCGTCCAACGCATCCACCACCTGAGCCAAGGCCTGACGATCAATCGCGATCACCTCTGGAGAGTGTGACGCGTAAGAGGCAGCCTCCCCCTCCTCTTCTTTGGCAAACAGCGTTGACTCAAATGCCGAACGGCGGCAACGGTCAATAGCGAGGTTGCGCACCACACGTGACACGTAGGATATGGGCTGCCTCACCTCAAAAAGCGTGGTTGCTTCTGAAATTTTTAGATAAGCATCCTGCACAACATCATCGGCCTGATCAGCATTGCCCAAGACTCTTGCGGCGACACAGCAGAGCCGGGGCCGCTGATTAACGAAGATATCTTCTAACTCAGCGCTCCAGGTCTGGGTATCCACTGATTGGCCTCCTGCCTTAACTAACACCACAAAATAAATAACAATAATTATTATTTGCGTTAACAAGCAGTAAAGTCAATCAGCGAGGCCTAATCCTCTTTTCATAACGATATGCTTGTACTAAACAACTGATCTACCAAACCAAAAAAGTCTACTGTCATCGCCATGTCATGAATGGTTAGTTACCTTTATCAAACGATTTGATAACAGCCCTCCCAGGAGAAACGACATGCTTGAGAGCGAAAACAGCTTGCTGGAAACAGTTAAGCAAGCAGCCTATGAAGCAGGTGCGCTGTTGCGCGAGGGGTATTCGCAAAAGGGACGGATTGCATTTGAGAAAAAGGGAACATCTGACTTCGTTAGCTACTACGATACGGCAGCCGAGAGTATCATTATCGACTGCATCAGCAGCGCTTTTCCCGATATCGCTTTCCTTGGCGAAGAAAGTGGCCTGACGCCCACCGATAGCGACTATACCGTGATTATTGACCCCCTTGATGGCACCAGCAATTTTCTGCATGGCGTGCCTCACTTTTCGGTGTCTATTGCGGTCACCAAAGGTGATGCGCTGATCATCGGTGTTGTCTATCAACCACTCCTTGATGAGATGCTCTGGGCAGGCCAAGGCACAGGCGCCTTTCTCAATGATCGCCCATTAACAACACCAGCCCCTCGCCCGCTGACCGAGATGCTGGTGAGCACTTGCCTGCCTTACCATGCCAAAGGCGACTGCACGACAGCGCTAAATCAACTCGCGACATTAATGCCCCAGGTGGCGGGTATCCGCAGCCCTGGCTCAGCGGCGCTCGAGATCGCCTATCTCAGCCTAGGTCGGTTTGATGCTTTTTGGTCGCAAGGCGCCGCGCTCGACTTCTGGGATATCGCTGCCGGTATTGTGATAGCTCGGGAAGCTGGATACACCGTCACGGATATCTCTGGTGAGGCAAATCCTGTTCAATGGAACAGCCTAATTGCTGCGCACCCCGAGCAGCATAGCCAACTGCTAGCATGTTTAAGCTCTTGCTAACAGAATATCCGCTCCACCCCTAATGCAAGTCAGTTAAGCCGACCGGCATTATCTGATGGGCTGGTTTTTTTGTTTAATAAGTGCCTGACGATGACTCCACCCCAGCCCTCCGTGCCGCCCTCGTCACTCCTACAGGCCCTACCACTTCGTCATTCCCGCAGGCCCTACCACTTCGTCATTCCCGCAGGCCCTTAGCGGGAATCCATGTTGACCAGGGGTTTCGGGCTGCTGCAGGCCAAGGTCAAGGTGGATTCCCGATTACCCCACTCGGGAATGACGGTTCGGTGACTCAGGAATGACGGTGCGGCGACTCCACCCCAGCCCTCCGAACCGCCCTCGCCATTCCCGCAGGCCCTGCCACTTTGTCATTCCCGCAGGCCCTTAGCGGGAATCCATGTTGGGCTGGGGTTTCGGGCTGCTGCAGGCCAAGGTCAAGGTGGATTCCCGATAACCCCACTCGGGAATGACGGTGCGGTGGCTCAGGAATGACGGTGCTGTGGCCACTTTGCTATATGGAACTAGGGGATAATGCTAGTCAGCCTTAACTGACTGATATTACGCCCCCCTGAGTTCAAACGCTGTATTGTGCGTTGATAAAAAATAAGCCGCTGGCCCCAGGAGATTCCCTGCTTATTTTTTGTGCTTTCCTCCCTGGCGCGCTTTGAAGCGCGGATTCGTTTTACAAATGACATACAGCCGTCCGCGACGTTTGACCACTTGGCAATCAGGATGGCGGTTTTTGGCGGACTTGAGCGAGCTAAGTACTTGCACTCTATATATCCTCTACTTAGCGCCAGAAGAGCGGCGCGAAACCAAACCGAAGCGCTGCTGAAAACGCGCCACCCGACCTTCAGCAGAAACTCTGCGCTGCTCGCCGGTATAGAAAGGGTGAGAAGCGCTAGAGACATCCAGGTCAATCAATGGGTAGGTATTGCCATCATCCCAGACAATTGTCTGCGTTGAGGTACAGGTAGAACGGATCCGAAACGTGGCACCGCAGCTGGTATCGCGGAACACTACGTAGCCATAAGCGGGATGTATGCCCTTTTTCATACTCAACTCCTTCAACCTAAAAGATACAAGATAACATATCAATTACACATGATTCTCATTACCATGTAAAGGTTATCTTGCAAGCCTACCCTCGTTAACTCACAACCCAACGCTTGCCCCGTAGCACTGCGTTAGCCGCCAATACTCAAGCCCTCGCAGGGCTTATCTAAGCCCAACAACAGAAATCTTTTAATTTTTTTGTTAAAAATGAGAACCATTAGCACTAGAATAGAGCCATTATTATTAACCCTATCGCCAGGAGTCATTCATGTTCGAGGTCAAAGGCGCTACCTTTGAAATCAATGGTAAGCAGATTCTAAATCCCATTGACCACAGCTTTCATGAGGGCAAGGTTTACGGCTTGATTGGCCACAATGGCTCGGG
>NZ_JABUZF010000235.1:81768-83046 GCF_014897885.1 Halomonas sp. 3D7M
GGCCCAGCAGCAACCCACCAGCCAAGGCGAGATTCACTTTGACCAGCGCCCACTGCGTGACTGGGGAAATCGCGAGTTTGCTCGTCAGGTAGCTTATCTGCCCCAGCATTTACCCAGCGCTGAAAGCCTGACTGGGCGCGAGCTGGTGGCTTTTGGTCGCTACCCTTGGCACGGCCTGCTCGGTCGCCATAACCAGAAAGACAAAGACGCCATTGATCGCGCCATCGCCCTTACCCACACAGAGGCCTTTGCCGACCGCTTAGTCGATACACTCTCCGGCGGCGAGCGTCAGCGAGTATGGTTGGCTATGCTACTCGCCCAGGGAAGTCGTTTCTTGCTGCTCGATGAGCCACTAGCAGCACTGGATATTGCTCACCAAATTGAAGTGCTAGCGCTGGTTCGCAAGCTATGCGATGAGCTGAACCTTGGCGTCATTATTGTATTGCACGATATCAATATGGCATCACGCTACTGTGATGAACTGATGGCACTGCATAGCGGTCGCTTGCTGGCCCATGGCAGCCCGGATGATTTGATGAGTTGCAGCACCTTAGAAGCGATTTATGGCCTACCCATGCAGGTGATGAAACACCCCAATGGGGAGCACAATATTGCTGTAGCCCAATGAGTGAAGACATACCGACGCGCTAATGCCAGACGAGATCACTGTCCACATTAGCGCGCCTATTTAATCACTCCTTCTTGATACCGGCTTTCCAGACTGACTCACATCGTGTCGGTACAGTGTTGTATTTCATCAGCCATTTGGTTAAGTAGTGCGTCGTAAAGCCCTGCACCTAGTGTTAAGCCAACGCCTAGAGGGTCCATTACACCAATATAAACATCCGTATCGCCAAAGACAGTATCAACGATTTGCGGATTAAATTGCGGTTCGCTGAATACACACGTAACGCCTTCTGCATCAACTAACTGCTGGATAGTTTCAATACGTCTCGGGCTGGGTGAGGATGCGTCACCGATAGAAATAGCACCAGCCGCAGTGACACCCAACGCTTTTTCAAAGTACTGATAGGCATCGTGAAATACGATAAAGCGAGTCTGCTCGCTATTGGCTAAGCGTTCCTTTAAATCTTGCTCAAGTGCTTCAAGTTCTTGCTGGCCTTGTGCCGCATTAGCACGATAGTGGGCGGCATTGTCAGGATCGATTTCGCTAAGTTGCTGGGCAATGGCATCGAGCCAGCGCCGCGCATTACCAGGATCCAGCCAACCATGTGGATCTTGCCCATCGTGATAATGGTCGTGGTCGTGGTCGTGGTC
>NZ_JABUZF010000211.1:0-303 GCF_014897885.1 Halomonas sp. 3D7M
ACCAGGTGACGGCGGTAACGCCCGTGGGTAATCATTTCGTGAATCAGGCGCTCGCTGAAGGTGGAGCTGTTAACGACAGTCACCATTTTGATATCGGTAAGTGCATTAACCAGCCCAGGGTTGGCCGCCAAGTAACCCGAGCGAATGCCGGTGGAAAGCGTCTTGGAAAACGTACCGACGTAAATCACGCGACTCAGGTCATCCAGTGCTGCCAAGTGAGCGCTTCCTCGGTGGAGTAGGTCAGCGAAGGCGTCGTCTTCTACTAGTATCAGGTTGTAGCGCTCTGCAAGTGTCAGTAGCCGA
>NZ_JABUZF010000211.1:375-538 GCF_014897885.1 Halomonas sp. 3D7M
GGCTGTAGAAAGAAAACGTTGGGGCGATATTGAATAATCTTGCGCTCCAGGTCATCTAGATCGAGCCCGTCATGGCTGCGCGAAACTCCAATCAGCTTGGCCTTGGCCAGGCGCAGCTTGCCAAACAGCGGGTAATAGCCGGGCGTTTCCACCAGGACGCGGT
>NZ_JABUZF010000213.1:0-4364 GCF_014897885.1 Halomonas sp. 3D7M
GGCCGTCGCACGTAAAATGCGTGAAGAAATTGACGAGATTGCAGACTTCCGCCGCACGCATCAGGACGCTTTTTACTACAACTGGCGTCTTACCATTGCACGTGACTTTCAGGCACCCTTCGAGCCCACCCATGAAGCTATGCGCGGTCTAGCGCTTCACCGTCAGCAGCCAACCCATGAACTAGCGGCCAACTTGCGTCGTGCTTTTTCTGGCATTGTGGCGGGTAACGTTAAAGAGCCAGGGATTCGAGCAATTGAAGCCCATGGACCTTTTGAGTTAACTGCTGAACCAGAACTCATGCAGCGCTTAGACGAGCTATTAACCTCATTTGTCGCCCAAGGACGCATGAAACTTGATGGACAAGCATATACACCCTGCTATGTTCTCAAGTAACTAATTTAGCAAGCACAGCCTTTATCAGGCGCAACCCAGTCGCGCTGCGCCTGATACATCAGGAAATTCACCGTGATTATTGCTCTTTTAACGCTGATTGCAGCAGGCATCATCAAAGGTGCCATCGGTTCTGGCGTGCCAGTCATCGTAGTCCCTGTACTCACCATGCTCTACGACGTGAAGCTGGCTATTGCCGTGTTAATAGCCCCCAATTTGTTCAGTAACATTTTACAAGTATGGCAATATCGGCACCATTTGTTACCACTGCGTTTTCTCGCTGCCTTCTCTCTTTCTGGCGGGCTAGGCATTGTGCTGGGCACATGGGGCTTAGTCGTGTTATCACCCACTCTTTTATCGCTTGGGGTGGCCGCGTCGATCGTGCTCTATTTGGTCATCAAAATAGCTAGGCGAACGATCGCCCTTCCTTTCGCGACTGCCAACCGCATCGTGCTGCCTGTCGGTTTGCTCGCTGGCGTTCTGCAAGGTGCTGCGGGCATGTCAGCACCCGCATCTGTGACGTTTCTAAACGCAATGCAATTGGAGCGCCGCGTGTTTATCGGCTCTATCTCGGTGTTTTTTGTTGCTATCACCTGCGTGCAAATACCCGCGCTGCTGAGTGCGGAAATACTCACACTGGAACGTACGCTTTACAGCTTTATAGCACTATTCGTAATTCTCGCCGCCATGCCCATCGGCGCACAGCTCGGCAAACGCCTACCGCACCGCTGGTTTGATAATCTCATCATGCTGTTGCTGGCAGGTATTGCAGTCAAAATTATTGTGGATGCTGTGTTTTAAACCAAGCCTTACCACTAGACAGAAATGGCGCACAGGGAAATTACCCTAGCGCCACCTATGACTTGTTATCCCCCTAGGTGGCGCTGATCTTTTATAAACAGGGCATTACAATTAGCCCATGCTCAGTTTCTATTTAACCTTGAGCATGCGCCAGCCCACCTTCTCAGCTTCAATTAACAGATAAATCATTCCGCTACTTAAAATGATAGCTAGCCAATGCGTAATGCTTAACCCTTCGCTAGAGAAGATAAGCTGCATAAAGGGTAAATAGGTAAACGCCATTTGCAGCAACATCACCATCATAATAGCGATCCATACCGGCCGACTGCCAAAAATGCCGGCAAACGACAGCGTACTATTAATTAAAAAGCGGCTATTGATTAAATAAGCGGCACTGCCAGTGACCAGCATATTGACCGCCCCTGCCCGCGCTAGCGCTTCACTGCCCCCTTGGTTGAGTATCCAGGAGAACATGCCGAAGACGCCGACGAGCAGCAGCACAGACACAAAAATCACTCGCCACAATAAAAATAGATCAAGCAGCGGTGCTTTAGGGTCTCTGGGCTGGCGTGCCATTAAGTCTTTCTCCCCGCTCTCAAACGCTAATGCCAAGCCTAGCGTAATCGCTACCACCATATTTACCCATAATGCCTGTAACGGCGTTACCGGTAGCACCGAGCCTGATAGCACGGCAAGCATAATCGCCAAGCCCTGAGCAACATTGGTCGGCAGAATAAAGGTGATCGTTTTACGGATGTTATCGTAGACTTTGCGGCCTTCTTCAATAGCACTGACAATGGTTGCGAAGTTATCGTCTGCCAATACCATTTCAGAAGCATCTTTCGCCGCCTCAGTCCCCTGCACACCCATAGCAACGCCGACATCAGCACGTTTCAAGGCTGGCCCATCATTAACGCCATCTCCAGTCATGGAGCAAACCCCACCCCGTGCCTGCATCGCTTTTACTAAGCGCAGCTTATGTTCAGGAGATGCTCGAGCAAAGACATCAATCTCTAAAATAATGTCTTCTAACGCTTGATCGGACATCGCTTCAATTTCTCGCCCGGTAAGCGCTTTCTGGGTTTGCGCAAAACCCAGTTGTTTAGCAATAGCCAGCGCTGTCGAAGCATGATCACCGGTAATCATAACGGGACGAATACCCGCTTGTTGGCAACGTTTAACCGCTTCAATGGCCTCTTCTCTTGGTGGGTCCAGCAAGCCAATAATTCCCAGTAAGCGCAACCCACCTTCAATATGGTGATGATCAAGCTCATCAATTGCAGCGGCAGGTTTATCCGCAATGGCCAGAACGCGCAAACCTCGCGAGGAAAGCTCGTGAATACGGTTTTCCCACTCATTACGATCAATATCGACAGTGCCTTGCTTGGTAGCAACGCTGTCGCACATTTCTATCAAACGATCAGGCGCCCCCTTTACGATGACACGCTGGCCATCAGCTCCTGCATGCAGAGTGGCCATATACTTAAAGTCTGACTCGAAAGGGATCGCATCTACCCGCGGAAACTGCTGGCGCACCTCTGACGTTTTTATACCTGCTTTTTCACCGGCAACCACTAACGCGCCCTCTGTCGGGTCACCATAAATCTGATACTGTCCCGCCTGCTGTTGCAGCTCAGTGTCGTTACACAATACGCCAGCACATAAAAAATCGCTTAACGGTTGGGCACTGTCCATATCGACACATTCTGTGTCTTGTTCACCGCTGACACGCAGTCGATAAAAAGCCCCCTTGGGCGTGAAACCGATACCCTCGATGAAAAACTGCTCGTCACCCAGCCATACCGCTTGAGCCGTCATTTCATTGCGCGTCAATGTGCCCGTTTTATCGGAAAAAATAGTCGAGATGGAGCCTAACGTTTCTACTGCAGGAAGTCGTCGAATAATGGCGTTACGCTTCGCCATGCTTTGCACACCAAGCGCGAGCCCGATGGTGACAATGGCGGGTAGACCTTCGGGAATCGCATGGGGGGTAGACCTTCGGGAATCGCGGCCACCGCTAGACCGACAGCAGCCATAAACATATCAGCAGCGGGCTGGTCATGAAGAAGCGTGCCTAACAACGCGGTAATAGCGGCGGCACCTAAAATAAAAATTGCCAGCACCCTGCCCGCACGATCAAGCTGCTGAAGCAACGGCGTTTTAATTTTTTCCACACCACGCAGAAGTTCGGAAATTTTGCCGATTTCAGTGTAGCGCCCCGTCTCAACGACCAAACCACGGGCATTGCCTTGTACCACAATCGTACTGGCAAACGCCATACTGCTTCGCTCCGCAAGATCCACATCTGCACTCACTGGGTGCGACTGCTTCTCTACAGGCACCGACTCCCCAGTTAGAGCCGCCTCGTCGGTGCGAAAACGCCGCGCTTCAATCAGTCGCACGTCCGCAGGTATCCGGTCACCACTTTCCACCAGCACGATGTCCCCAGGTACTAACGCTTCGGCAGGAATGGTAGTGCGCTTCCCGTCACGTATGACATTAGCCTGAGGAGAAAGCATATTGCGGATGCTATCAAGCGCCTGTTCAGCTTTTCCTTCCTGGATAAAACCAATCAGCGCGATCACGGCCACTACCCCTACAATGGCCGCCGCATCGATGACATGCCCAAGCAGGAAACTGGCAATGGCAGCAACCAGCAGTATAAGAATTAAAATATTATTCAGCTGATCCAATAAACGCCGATACCAAGGACGTCCCTGAGCCTGCTGAAGACGATTCGGCCCGTAGCGTTCTATACGCACTAGAGCCTCTGCAGTGGATAGGCCATCGACGGTAGCGGCCTGCCACGCCAGCGCTTGATCTATCGAGGCACAATGCCACTCTCGAGAAGGCTTCACTGGTGTTTGAGGGTTTTCCATCCATAAGCTCCCTTGTTAACTATACGGTCAGCTTACCGCAGGTTGCTGCACCGCAACACTGCTAATATTTATAAACTAACAAGGAAATGATGCAACGCAAAAAAAAGCCTCAAAATCAAGACTGAGTACGCCGAGTAAAACATCACAATGAATATTTTCTATAGATATGGGGGGCTGTTAATAGCGGTGAAAGTTGGTGTTTTTATTATATTGCGACCAACCAATGAAGTAAGCAAAGGTCAATATTATACCATTCAAATACTCGTATAATAAGTGGTTATGCAAAAGTTATC